>JBDTJA010000222.1:0-3428 GCA_039936075.1 Opitutaceae bacterium
CCTCCGCCCGGCTGGCAAAATACCGCTGAACCGCATTCTGCACCCCTGACGCCCGATCCGCTGCGGGGGCCGCGGCCAGGTCCACCACCAGCTCGAACTCGTGGCCTGCCGGCAGCTCCCGCGCCCAGCCCACGATGAACTCCTCGGCATCGCGGTCGAGATCTCGGTCCACAAAGGGCGACGGATCCATCGAGTTGAACAGCTGCGCCAGTTCGCGCAGCCGGAGCTCAATGCGGACCGATTTGGCCGGAGAAATCATTTTTTCAGAAGCGCCGAGGCCCATGCCGTCTCGTTAAACCCGACTAGCGCCACTTTTCCACCCAGCAAGAACGGCCGTTTCACCAGGTTGCCATTGCCTGCCAGCAGCTTGATCGCCGTCACCTCGGTCATCGTTGGCAGTTTTTCGCCCAGTTTCTGCTCCCGGTAATCGCCCCCCGAGGTGTTAAAGAGCCGGCGCAGCTCGCCTTGGTACGCCCCGAGCATCGTGCGCAGCTCCGCAGGCGACGGCGGAGTCTCGCGGATCGGATGCTCGTCGAACGCGACCTCGTGTGCGCGCAGCCACTTCACCGCCTTCCGGCAGGTGTCACAGTTGGCGTAGGTGTAAATTTTCATGGCGCTCATGGGGGCTAGTCATGGCGCAGGACCCCGCCGCGAGGCAATCCCGCTTCACGGCGTCAATAGCATTGGCCACAAAGAGGCGCAAAAAGCGCAAAAACGAACCGAAGGATTCCCTCCATCAAATGGATTTTAACCACGGATGACACCTGCGACACCGCTCGATCTTAAGGCAGCCTTGAGATTGATCCGTGTCCGTCGGTGTTATCCGTGGTAAAATTTTCCGAATCCGGATTTTTGCGGTTCTTGGTCCGCTTTGTGGCCAACCCTCCCGCCCTATTCCCTTGCCCGCCCCGCCTAAATTCCCCGGAATTCGCGGGCCAATGAAACCCATCCTCGACGTCACCGGTCTGCGCGTCGTCCGCGGTTCCACCACGATCCTGGACAACATCGCGTGGCAGGTCCGACGCGGCGAACACTGGGTCATCCTCGGCGCCAACGGTTCGGGCAAAACCTCCCTGCTCAAGACGCTCACCGGCTTCCTCACGCCGACCGCCGGCGAAATCTCCGTGCTCGGCCAGGACTACGGCAACAGCGACTGGCGCGCGCTGCAGCTGCACATCGGCGTCGTCACCAGCGCGTTCGCCGCCGCCATCCCCCTCGCCGAGGTCGCCCTCGACACCGTCATGAGCGGCAAATTCGCCCAGCTCGATCTCTGGAAAACCACCAGCCGCACCGACCGCGCCGAGGCCGCACGCCTCCTCCAACTGGTCGGCGCCAGCAAACTCGCGAAGCGCGAGTGGGTGCATTTCTCCCAAGGGGAACGCCAGCGCGTGCTCATCGCCCGCGCCCTCATGGCCCGACCGAAGCTGCTCATTCTCGACGAGCCCTGCGCCGGACTGGATCCCGTGGCCCGCGAAAAATTTCTGACCTTCATCAACCGCCTCGCGCGCCGGCGCCGCGGCCCCTCCCTCGTGCTGGTGACACATCACGTCGAGGAGATCACCCCCATCTTCACCCACGCACTGCTCCTGCGCGGCGGCCGCGTCGTCGCCGCCGGCCCGCGCGCCAAATTGCTCACTTCCGCGCATCTTTCGGCTGCCCTCGGCGCGCCGCTTAAGCTCGTCCGCGATGGCGGGCGTGCCCCCACCGGCGGCCGCTACCGGCTCGTGTTCGCCCGCTCGCGTCGCTCGTGAACCCGCTCGCCGAGTCGATCCAGTCCCTGGGCTGGGACAATGCGTGGACCTACCTCGCACTCTTCCTCGCCGCGTCACTCCTCATGATCTGGCGGCTGGAGGCGCTGCTTGACCACGGTCTCGAAGGCACCGCGCTCGGCACGCTGGTGATGCCGTACTGCTCCGGTCTCGGCAACCTGCTCTTCGTCGCTATCATCGTCAATCGACATGGCCAGGTACAGGACGTGTTGACCAACAGCCTCGTTAACAACGTCACCAATCTGACGGTCGTGCTCGGCCTGCCCGCGCTGATCTGGGGACTGAGCCTGCGCGCCGAGTCGAAGCTGAAGAAAAAGAAGGCGCCCAAGAAAAAGGCCGGCGCCTCCACGGCCGAGACCGAGCAGAAAATCACCCGCCTCTCGCTTTTGCTTACCCTCGCCGCCGTGATCTTTTTCAGCGGCGTCACCTGGGCGCTCGGCGCCGATGGGAAACTCGATGCCAACGACGGTCTCGTGCTCATCGGACTGTTCCTTTTCTGGCAGTGCTTTCAGGTTTTCGACGTTCTCAAGCACAACGTCCGCCGGCATAGTTCCTTCGGCTTCATGTTCTACGTCGACATGGGCATCGTGCTCGTCGCGGCTTACGGGCTCTACGTGAGCACCGATTGGCTGGTGACGTGGGTGTCGTCGCAAAAAAGCGGTTTCATCAGCGCCTCAAATCTCGGCTGGCTCAGCGGCTGGCTGATGGTGCTGCCGAACGCGATCATCGCGTTCTACTATGCCGCCAAGGGGCGCGCCGATATCGCCTACGCCTCGCAGGTCGGAGATGGCCACATCTGCATCCCGCTTGGCATCGGCCTGTGCGCCGTGGCGCAACCAATCCCCGTCCCAAGATTTTTCGAGACCGGGCTGGCGATCCTGATCGGCGTCGCCGCCCTCCACCTGATCTGCGTGATGTTAGCCGGTGGACTCCCGCGCTGGATGGGCTGGCCGCTCATCGCCGCCTACGCCTGGTTCGTCAGCACCGGCCTGATGGGCACCTAACGGAACCTTGGCCACGAACAGCCACAAAAAGCACAAAGAGCCTCCTGAGGCGTTAGTTTCCCCCTCCGGGGTTTAGCGCTTTTTGCGCTTTTTTGTGGCTCGCCCGCCGGTTTGATCCGTGTCCGTCGTGGAATCCGTGGTTAAAATTCTGAGTTCGGGAAACTCAACAAAACGTCGGTCGCGCTCAAGTCACCACCAGCGGATCCGCCCGGAATTTCTCACTGAGGTCCACGAACGCCGCCTGCGCTTTCAACCAGCGCGAATCGGCGCGGATCTCCGCCATCGATTTCGCCGTGTTGTTGCCGATGAGATAGCTGTTGGTCCCCAACCGCACCAGGACATCGTGCCGGGTCCCCACACCGTCGTTGGCGAATTCAAAATCACCCGGTTCCAATTTTTGACCGCTCATCTGGTTGAGCAGCGGTGCGACATCGGCGGGAAGATTCTTGCGAAATTCCTCCGCGCGCGGCCCCACGTAGGCAAGGATGCCGCTCGGCTTCGCGCCGGGCGCCAGGATTACCCACTCGTCAAACACCGGCTTGAAATAGAGCGCACGCATGCGCTCCATGCTGTCCGAGATGTGCTGATGGGCGGTGGCGAGATCCATAATTGCAGAAGAAGGAAGAAACCGCGGTCCGTGGCAAGCCGCCGTCGG
>JBDTJA010000223.1:0-17709 GCA_039936075.1 Opitutaceae bacterium
GCTGGATCGGCCGGCATAATGCCCGAGGTTGGAAGAGCACCCGAGATAGACAAGGCCGCAGATAGCCAAGCCGAAGTGGTTAGGTTGCCCAATTCCCCAAGGGTGGAGACCATCGCAAGCCTCAACGAGAGGAAATGGTCAACCTAACCACTTCATCGCCCTCTCAACCTTCCTGTTAGCCCCTCAACCGTGGGTTCGGTTGGGATTCTGGGGTCGCCCTGAATTGACGGACAGGTGGCTGGGACTTCAATACGAACGGTGAATTGCCTCCTTGTCAGCTATTCTGGCATCCTCTTCAGTTTGCGACATCCCTCATCGCGTCGTTAATCTGGAGCGTTCGGAAATCATATGCACGACCTGAAGCGCTATGTTCCCAGAAAACTTAGGGACTCCGGGACAGCTTTTCTTCAGCTGGTTGGGCTACGACCCCGACCTATCCTTCAATCAAAAGGGTACTGCGTGTGCTGCTCCGCCTCAACGGTGTTTCGGTCCTTTGATCCGTGGCTGCGTGATCATTGGATTTGTGTGCGTTGTAAGTCCATACCTCGCGAGAGAGCGCTCATGTGGACGATCGAGACCTTTTTCCCTGCTTGGCGCGAAGCCATGATCCACGAATCTTCTCCTGGAGGGCGAGGCGCAAGCGTCCGACTGGCGAAAGAGTGCCAGGGATATTGCGCCAGCCAGTATTTTCAGGGGATAACCTGCGGGACCCTTGTTGATGGAGTCCGTTGCGAAAACCTTGAGGCACTCAGCTTCCCGAATGACAGCGTTGATCTCCACGTGACGCAGGATGTCTTTGAGCACATCTTCGACCCTGATGTAGCATTTCGGGAAATAGCCCGGACGCTACGCCCAGGGGGTGTCCATATTTTTACGACCCCGTTGGTAGAAAAATCCAAGCCCAGCCTGAGGTGCGCGTTACTCTCGGACGGAAAAGTCGTTCATTTCAGAACCCCGGAGTATCATGGTAATCCGGTGTCGAGCGATGGTTCCTTGGTCACGATGCGATGGGGCTATGACATTTGTGACCGTATCTTTCAAGTAACCGGCCTATTCACCCAGATCGTCTACATTGACGCACTCGAACTGGGCATCCGGGCCGAATACATCGAGGTCCTCGTCACCCGAAAGCCAGCCAACCCGCCGAACAAGGCGCCATGAGGATCAAAAAGTAGTGAGGAGGCCGAATGGGACAGGTCTCGATTCCTGACAAGGCTGCGATCCGATCGAGATCCAGTGGACAACCTCCGCTGACCCATTCTGAAAGCCTGAAAAAGACGACATGGGGCAGACAAGCGGGCGCAAAGCGCGAAGCTGTCTGCCCCATGTCATCTTTTCCTGGCCGCGATCCCTTTTTCTCCCCGCTCCGTCTCTAAGTTTCGTTGTTGGCAGGGTCGCGGCGGACCGGGTCGTTTCGAACGTCAGTGGGAGCGGCCTTAAGCCAAGTGCGGGCCGGTTCGTAGTCCCGGGCGGCGGCACGCTCGATCCAGACTCGGGCGCGGGCCCGGTTCACGATGTTTTCCTTGAACCCCATTCTCCCTTGGTTGAGCAGGAGCAGGCCCCCGGCATACTGGGTCTCGGGCGACTGCTGTTCGAGAAAGGTTTCGAGATCGAGCACGGCCTGCGTCACGACCGGAGCGTCCTGCGAGCGTCGGAGTTCGACGGTGTAGAGGTTCCGCGCCGCGATGAAGTTTCCGTGTGCCGCGGCGCGGCGCCACCAGCCCGTCGATTCAGACACGGCGTGGGACGGATCTTTGCCGCGTGAGATCCAGGTGCCCACTGCCACTTGGGCGCTGGCGTTTTCCTTTTCCGCGACGGGAAGCAGCAACGCGATCGCATGGGGGAAGTCTTGCTGTACCCCGTCACCTTCCGCGTAGACGGTTGCGATCTCGATTGTGGCCGGATCGGCATAGATATCCTTGGCCGCTTCCCACCAGCGGATCGCGTCGGCCATATTCTTGTCCACACCGAGGCCCCGGGCGTAAGCGTGGCCCAGACAGTAGGCGCAGGCGTCGCGCCCCCGGCTTTTGAGACCGAGGCGGAGCAACGGCACCGCAGCGCCGGGATCCTTGGGATATCCCCGCGCACCCATAAACAGACAGAATCCGATGCGACCGGCCGCGAGCGGCTGGCCGGCGTCGGCAGCCTCTTTGAGCCATTGCCGGCCCTCCGCCCAACTCGCCGGTGGCGACGTGTTGTTGGTCAGAAGATAGCCCAGCTCCGCCGCGCATACCTTGTCGCCCCGACCCGCGCCCTCGCGCCAGACGGCCTCGGCTTTCTGGACCCGCGCGGCGTCTTCGGTCTCCTGCAGCCATACCAACCCCACCTGGGCGGCGGGCGAAACCTCGCTGAGCCGGTTTTCCCAGAGGGGTTGGCCGATGAGGCCCAACAAAATCCGGCGGGCGTCCGCGCGCGCTTCGGCATTATCCCGAACCCGGGCGGTGGCGCTCGCAAAAATGTAGCTGCTTTCGGCCACGCCTGCCGCGTGACCGGCGGCGGTGGCAACCAAACGCTCGCCCGGCGAAAGACTGCCGCGAAGGTAAGCGGACAGTGCGCGGGCGCGAAAGGCGGCGACTTGTTGCGCTGTGGAGGCACGCGTCACATCGGCGGTGGCGATGGTCAGGGCTTGGCCGAGCCCGGCCGGATCGTCGATGCCCACTCCACCGCGGCCCAGGCAGTCGTAGGCGATCTGGAGCGCGGTGAGAGCATCGTCGCTTTGCGCCGCGAGATTTAGCCGTAGGATGCGGTTGAGCGCCGGCTCGCGGGCCGGGTCAATTTTCGACGGCAGTTCCTTGAGCAGGGTCGGCACCGCCAGACCGCGGACGGCGGCGAAACGCTTCCACTGCGCGGGCGACACCTCGGAGAGGGCGCCGGGGTAGCGTTCAAGGCGCTGGACGAGGCCGGCCTGGCCCGTGACCGTTGGCACCATCTGAGGCAGCTCAAACGCGCGCAGGTAGGACTCAAAGACCTTCGGCAATTGATTCTGGCTGTAAGTCTCGCCCAAGTAGAGCAGCGCGTCGAACAGCGCTTGGGAGCGGACAATCCGTTCCTGGCGGGGCAGCGGCGCTTCGAGCGCGGGACGCTCGCGATTGAAATAAGCTTCCGCGACGGCGATGACATACTCCCGGTCGTCGATTAGGATCTGGTAACGAGCGGATTTTCGATAGCGGCTCTGGGCGAGGAATTCACTCTCCCCTCCGCCCGACACGATTGCGGCTTGGGACCAGACGGCGACGATTTCATTTTGGGAAACGAACGCGATCTTTCGGATGGGCACCCAAGCGGGCCAGGCCTCGCAGAGTTGCCGGAGTTCCGAGGCAGCCTCGGCCGTCTTGAAACGTTCGAACAGGGCCTTGCGGGCGCTAAACGCGGTGTGCGCGGCAAAATATGGCAGGAGCGCGGTAGGATCGCCGGGATGGCCTGACGGGCCGAACTCAAGCACCCGCACCAACCGATCCAGGGTGGCGTAATCGGCGGTGTCGCGGAGGCGCCGGTATTCCTCGTTCGCTTTCAGGACAACGGCGATGGCGGCGCGCAGTTCGGGCGTGGAGATTCCGGCATACGTGCCGTTAAGCTGGGGATAAAGTTTTTCGGCCAGCAGCGGCTGGTCCCAGCCCGAGATGCCGCCCTCCGCCATTGCCCGCGATTGTTGGTAGCGGGCGATGTCCTGCGGGGTGACCTGCTCCATGGCCTCCCGATACCGCTGCGCGTCGGTCTTTTGCGTCTTCAGCCACGCTTCGTGCTGACGCAAGGCGCGGAGATCATATTCGCGGCCCCGCGCGAGGTTGGCCTCGGTCTCGCGGTGCTTTTTCTCGTCAAGGGCATTGAGCCACGCCTGAGCGCTGACGGCCTGACTCGGCGGCGCTTTGAAGGTGGACCCCTTGTTAATGGCGTCGGTCGCGGAGCGCTGCGCATCCATCTCGCGCTGGAAGGCGCGGTCGTGCTCCACATTGCGTTGGAAGTCGCCGAAGTCTGAATCCGCGAGGACCGGTGGCGTGAGCAAACTGGCAAATAATATCCCGCCCAGCGCGAGTCGAAGGTTGCGGCCCCAATTCATCTCCCAACAGCGCAGCGGAGAAGCGGAGCGTCAAGCGCGCGAAAATCTCTACGGGAACCACGGGTTGCGCACGATCTATCGGGGTAAACTCCGACCCGCAAAAGGCCTGTCGAGGGATTGAACCCACCCACGGCTGTTTCGCTTGGCCGCCGGTGATCGCCCCTGACCCATCACCGGTCAACTTCGCACGACGCACGGGAGCGGACAGAATTGCTCGGACTCGACGAAGTTCCGACTGGATCGCGCAGTGGGCCGGACTCCTCGGTCATTACCTTTTACCCGAGCTCTAGGCCCAATTTCTTCCGCAGGTCCCGCCGATTCCATCCTCGATTGATTCGCCGGGTTCGATTGGTCCGCCGGGAGTGATGCAGAACCAATCACCGCCGCCCGGTGGTCGGATGCGCGGCACGCGAACTTCCTGTTCGCGTATCAGCAGAATGACCCGCGCGCCTGGCGTTCGATCAGCATGGGCGAGGTCAGGCGCCGCGTTTCTGCCGAATCAGCTCCGCTGCGCTGGCACGCGGGGTTCATAATCCAGGTTACAAGCCGCGGTTGAATTTGGTTTGTTTTCCACGCGCGTTCGGGGAAACCCCGGGAGGCCTTGCGTGTCGGTGCTGGGCGGCCACGTTGGCCGTTTTTTCATGATGCCGAAGTCCAGCTTACCGAGCGTTGCCCGTGATCAGGGGCTTGATTCCTTGCGCGGCCTCATGCTCGTTGGAATGGCGGTAAATCATATTACGAGTCACCTGCAGGTTCTCACGGATCACCCGTTTGGCTACACCTCCACCGCGGAGGGATTTGTGTTTCTTTCGGGCTTGGTGGCCGGGTTGGTTTACACGCGGCGACAGCAACGGCTCGGACTGGCGGCGGCGACCAAGAGCAGCGTACTGCGGGCCGTGACGATTTACCGGTATCATTTGGCGTTGTTTGGGGGGTTGCTGGTGTGGACGGTGGGCTTTTATGCGCTGACGGGCCGGCTGGCCGGGAATGCGCCGCCGGCCATGCTCCATCATCCGTGGCTGTCCCTGGCCTCCGGCGCATTTTTGACCTATCAACCGCCGCTGCTGGATATCCTGCCGATGTACGCGGGTTTCATGCTGATGTTACCAACGGTGTTGTGGGCCCTCGACCAAGGCTATTACCGCGGGCTGCTTGTGCTGAGCTTTATCGGGTGGGCGGTCACCAATCTCTATTGGCCGGCGGTGCCCCTGGTTCATGGCGTGGTGCAGATCGGCGCATTTAACTGGGGGGCATGGCAGTTCGTTTTCCTCTGTGGCGCCGTGTGCGGTCATTCCAAGGCCACGAGCGTTTCGCTCCTCCCACGCTGGCAATCTGGACTGATCCTGCCTGCGCTCGCATTCTGCATTTGGTGCTTCCTGATGCGCCACTGGTATCTGCCGGCGCCGTTCGCGAATTTTGCCGACTGGGTAAACAAGAACAACCTCGCACCCGCTCGCCTGGTCAACACGTTCGCCCTCTTTTTCCTGGTTCATACGGCCTTCGTGCGGTGGCCGAAACTCTTCGTCTGGCCACCACTGGCTTTGTTGGGGCGACACTCGTTGGCCGTTTTCACAACCCACGTCGCCGTGGCTTACGTGTTGTATGCTTTTCCGCAGTACGTTTCGGCGACGACGGCGCTGACCTGGATCGGCACTGCGATCATGCTCGCAGCGCTTTTCGGCGTCGGGATCTGGCGGGAGAAAGCCCGCCGTTCTATCGACGCCGCGACGAAAGCGCGGGGTAAACTCCTCGGGTTTTTCGCGGTCCGCCCGAAAGGGGCCCGGTCCTAAGGTGGATGGCCTTGAGCAGAAATTGCTCGGGATTGGTCGCACTGCGGCGACGGACAGGGTAGGGATCGGGGCCATGTTCATGTGCGTCCCCTTTTCAGATCTGGTCTTGAGCCGCTGGAAAAGCCGGCTGAGGGGATTCTGCGGGCTGGCGCTGGTTACTCTCTCTTTGACGTTGGGCGCAGCGGAGAAAGCCCCGGATCGAGCCAAAGTAACGCCGAAGCCGCAGGCGGTCGAGGTCAAGCTGCCGGCGACGTTGGAGCCGTTGGGCACGTACCCGCGCGCGCCGCACAATTGGCTGGAGGCCCAGGTAGCGCTCGCCCGCGAGGGGTTTTCCTGCGGGGCAATTGACGGCGTACCCGGCTTCCAGACGATCGCTGCGCTCCAAGCCTACCAGAAAAAGGAAAACATCCCGCTGACCGAGTGGCTCGACGACGAGACGCGTGACCACCTCTTGTTATACTTGCCGGCTTTGGCGCCAATCACCCTGACGAGCGAGGATCTGGCCTCATTACAACCGCTGAGCCCGACGTGGCTGGGAAAATCCCAGCAAACCTCGCTGGCGTATGAATCAGCGCTCGAGCTGGTCGCCGAGCGCGCGCACGCCAGCCGCGCGTTCATCCGCCGGCTCAATCCCGACGTGGATTGGACAAAAGTAATTGCCGGTCAGCTGATTACAGCGCCATCGACTGAGCGCCGCGCTGCGCCGGGCATCGCCGCCCGGCTGCACGTTTACCTGTCCGCGCATGTGCTGGAAGTGAATGACGCCGCGGGCGGGGTCATCGCGCATTTTCCGGTCAGCATCGCCAAACGCGTGGACAAGCGACCTGTCGGCGAGCTCCACGTGTCTGTCGTGATTCAAAACCCCGACTATACCTTTGATCCTGAGGTCTTTCCCGAATCCGCCGAAGCGCAGCAATTGGGTCGGAAATTGGTGTTGCCGCCCGGTCCGAACAATCCGGTGGGCGTGGCATGGGTGGGACTCGATTTGCCGGGTTACGGCATTCATGGCACGCCGCAGCCTGAGATGGTGGGCCGGACGGAATCTCACGGCTGCTTCCGTCTGGCGAACTGGGATGCCCGGGCGCTTTTGGCCTATGCTTGGGTAGGTCTGCCCGTAGTGGTCGAGCCGTAAGATTGAGTCCGTTCCGTGACAGCGTTGGGCTGATCGTTTCTCACCAAGTTCCCAGCGCTCCCGTGCGGAATGCTTGCGCGATCACTCCAAACTTCGCTGGCTGATATGTAAGTCGCTGGCTGGTAGGATAAATTGGTTTCACGGGCGAGTCACAGGGATTGGCGCGTAGTCGGATTCCCTAGCCGCCAATCAGGAATTCCAGCTACGCAAAGGAATTGCACGTGGGCGGTTGATGGGCCCCACTCGAGTCCGGCACATTTACGAAGAATTTACATCCCCCATCCAGACCATGAAAATATCCAACATTGTCAGTCTCGCGGCCAGCCTCGCTCTGTGCGGTTCCGCTTATTCGCAACTCAACGTCCCGGTTTCGTCGGTGTCGCTCGAATTTCCGGGTGCCGCTGCGGTCACGCTCAAAGCCGGCGCATCGGTGGAGAACGTCATCCCCACGCCGTTTCTGATCGCCGGGCAGGAAGCCAAGAGCAGCGCTTGGATGTGCATGGATCCTCTGCAGCGCATTTATTACAACGGGAGCGGCCTTCCCGCGGGTTCCTCGATCAATTATCCGAGCTCGAATCCCGCCGATTTCGACCTGTGGGCTCCCGGCGCACCGGGTTTGTCGCCGCAACGCATGCAGGATCTCGCCGATCTGTTCACCGCCTATTTTCCGATCTTCAACACCCAGGCCGGTGCTGGGGCGCTGCAGCTCGCGGTATGGGAGATCACCAACGAATTTGATGGCAACGGGTACAATCTTTCGACCGGTCAGTTCATGGCCTACAACAACGCGTCCCTCGTGACTGCCGCGCAGGGCATGCTGGACAGCCTCAGTCTCGCCTCGATTCACAATCAAGGCTACCTGGGGGGCGTCAGTCTCCTGATTGATGGCAATATTTCGATCAACGGCGACTACACGTTGGTGCAGGACTTGGTCGGATTTAATCCGCCGCAGCTGGGATTTACGCCGGTTCCCGAACCGTCCACCTACGGTATCTGTGGTGCGCTTGGACTCGGTATCGTCGCTGCTCTTCGGCGCCGGCGCTCGAAAGCCCTTGCCGTTGCGGCTTGATTTCGATCCCGGCTGCGTCGATTTCCTGATGACGCGGCCGGGTCGGCCTCGCCCCCATTGTCGGGGGCTGGCGGTCCGGGGCCCCAAAGGTCCCGGTTTTTTCTTATCGGCAGGGTGACTTGCGTTAGCAAGCCCCTACCTTTGACTCACAATCGCGGGGCCCGCGATTTTACGCGGTTTGCTGTCCGCCCCGGGAATGCTCCGACGTCGTCGGAAGTCAGATAGACGCCATGGGCGCCGCCTTTCCCGGCGAGGTGCAGCTCGAACTTTGATCGCGGCAGGCAAAAGACCGCCTGCCATTCCCGGCATCCAGCTGCGGAAACCATCGGCCGGGCGAAAGAAAGCGTGGTCTGCAGCGGGCGTCCTGCTGATGCCGACCGGCTGATTGCCCGTGATCGGGGCCCGTTCATCAGCGGGCAGATCGACTTTAGATCCTTGCCGTCGGAACGGTCGGATGAAACTCCCTGAGGATGGCTTCAATCCTGCCGGCAATGTTGGCGCGTTTGTCGCCGGGCTTGACCCCGGTGTGACGCGACCACTCGAGCCGAACATCCAATTTCGACGCTCGTTGTCGGACCAAACAAGTGATTTGTGCGGCAGGGCCGCGTGCCACGCTTGAAATTGTCGGTGGAACGGGCAGGCTCGGCGCATGTTCATGTCTCGCCGCGTGATCAACCCCGCTCGCGCCAAGGGCAGGTGGCTGGTTCCGGCGGTTTTGATTTTTATATCTGCCGCAGCAACGGTGGCCGCGAGTGAATCCAAGACAGAGTCGTTGCTCGATCACGCGTCGACACTGGATCAAGGAGTGAATGGCAAGCGCGACGCGGCCCTCACGGCTGAGGCTTATCGAATTGCGGCGGACAGCGGCGATGCGTTCGCGCACCTTCGGTTAGGGTATCTCTACGAGACCGGTGACGGCGTGCCGCAGGATTACGTGCAAGCTCGGACGCAGTATCAAGCGGCGGTTAATGCCGGGCTAAACGAGGCGCGGTTGCGCCTGGCGATTTGTCATCTGGAAGGCTGGGGTGGGCCGGTTGATCGGGAGGCATTTGTGCGCGAAATGCGGACCGCGGCTGAGGCGGACTACGTTCCGGCGGAAAAAATTCTGGCCTCGATGTGTTTCATCGGTTTGGCCGTCCCCGTCGACCGGCCGCAGGGCCTCGCTTGGTTGGAGAAAGCGGCGAAACACGACGACGCGTCTTCGGAGCTATATCTCGGAAAAGAGCTGGAGCGTGCGCAACGCCAAGTCCTCAAGCCCGACTTCGGGCTTGTCCGTTCCTGGTATCAACTCTCAGCGGAGCAGGAGTATGTGGCTGGATCACGGGCGATGGCTCAGACCTTCCTCATCGGTGATCGACAGGCTCGGGATTGGACGATGGGGCAGCGCTGGCTGCAACTCGCGACTGATTCCGGCGACCCGGAAGCACCGTACACGCTGGCGCTTTACGAACTGCTGCATGTCGACGCGCCGCAGCACGACGTGAACAAAGCTCGCGACTGGCTGAAGCTCGCCTCGCAGAGGGGGAATCCCCTCGCCACCGAAATGCTGCAGCTGGAAATAGGGGGCCGGTCGCTAACCGAGGCCGCCCGGTACATGCTCAAGGAACCTTGGGAAGATCGTTACGTAAAGCACGTCGCGGCCACGGCGGCGACGAACCGTGATGCTCCGACGCGTATTCCCGAGATTTACCGCGTGGTCACCCCGGTTTATCCGCAAAGCCTCCGCTTGGAAGGAATTCAAGGCGAAGTCATCGTGGATTATGTCGTCGATGTGACGGGCCGGGTGAAAAACGCCCGAGCGATCAAAGGCACTCATCCCGCGTTCGGTGATCGGGCGGTGGAAGCGGTGAACCAGTGGCGGTTTTATCCGGGACGCAAGAATGGGCATTACGTCAATGTGCACATGCAGGTGCCCGTGGGCTTTACCCTGCGCGATGAGGAATTGGCCGGAGTTGACGGACTGATCCAGACTTCGCGCGATTTTGCTGAGCGACTGGGTCCGGACGTCCTCGCAGACGCCACGGAACTGCACATCGCCGTTTTTGCAGCATCCGCTCCCGCTCCGCTTATGCAGGATGGAAGTAAAATTCCCCAAGGGTCTAAAGGTATAATTCTGCTGGTTCTGAATCCGAGCGGTGTGCCCGTTCGGGGCCACGTTCTTTACGCTGAACCCCGGGAAGTGGGGGAGGTCATATTGGCCGACGTGAGCAAGCGCCGGTTTAAACCGCGGACGGTGGACGGTGAGGCCGTTCAATCCAATGTGCTGCTGCCGTATCGATTCGGAAAATTTGACGATCAAGTGTTCAACACCGCGGTCCATTAATCTGCCGCTGGTTGGTTCGGGCCTTGGATTGGGCTGGGCGTACCGCCGCGCCACCAGCGCGATCGTTGACCATCGTGCTGAGATAAACGCTCTTATCGACACAGGGTGCGATGCGCCGCGGCGCTTGCCGTCGTGCGCGTGGCCGCAGTGCCCGCCGTTCTGCGGCTCAGAGAACCTCAACTCGTCGATGATGCGATCAATCCGATCGTTGAACAGGCCAGAAAGGGCAGGATGCCGAAGGCTCTGAAGACAGTGAGCTGCTTGTTGGTCAGGAGGAATCCGTTCGCAGGGAAACGGGGGTGGGCGGCAAACGGAAGTGAGCGGCCGTCGCATAGTGAGAGGGCGAACGTGCGCTGACGCTCTCGGCAAGAAGATGGCGGATAAACCGCGCGGGGTTGGCTGGCGTGCTAGCCGGGCCGCGCGCGGAGCGCCCGACCCACCCTCAAGCTTCGAACGCGGCGCTGTAGGCAGTGAGATTGCGGCCGTGGATGCGCAAGCGGATGTAGTGGCCCTTGAGTTCGTCGAGATTCGGCTTGGTTGCCCAGGTGATGGCGGCGTGCGGCTGGTCGCCCGTGACGGGATGGCAGTCTTTCTGCGCGAGGCCCTCGTACTCGATGCCATAACCGGCGCGTTTGACGGAGACGCTGACTTCGCTGGCGCAGACGAAGTTGAGGAAGAGTTTTCCGCCTGGGCAGATGAACGGCAGAGTCGCAAAGTAGCCATCGCCTTCAGTCTGCTGGCCGACGAGGCGGTTCTTCTTGAAGGTGGCGAAGGCGAGGGAGGGCTTCTGCCGGGACAATTGGCCCGCAGCCGCGTCGTCGTGGCGGTCAGCCGACGCGTAATAATAATAACGGTGCTCATCGCCGATCAGGATGGGTTCGGCCAAGCCGAGGTAGGTCCCACCTCCGTCGTACGAGCCGGGCGAACCGGGCTCGAGAAGGCGCGCGCGCGACGGCATGCGTCGCCAGTTGAAATTGTCGCCGCTTTCCACGAGCTCGATCCACGTCGTCTGGGTTTCGAGGTCGTAGACGTTGAGGAACCCCAGCGTGCGACCGGAGAGCGTGAACGCGGACTGATTGTAGAAATTCGTGCCGGCATGGTCGCCGTGATCCGGCGTGATGATCCACTGCGGCTCGCTCCAGGTCTTGAAATCCGCGCTATGCACCAGCATGCGGCTGCGATTATCGCCGATGCGGTCCTTGAGGAAGCCGTAATAGTGGCCCGCCGGATCCTGCCAGAGTGATTCCGCATCCTGGGAGGGCAGGACGGTGCCGGTCGGCGTCCAGTGCAGACCGTCGGGGGAGACCAGAAGGCAGCCGCCGCGGGCATCGAGGTTCTTCACGTCGTGGTGATACATCAGCATCTTGTAACGCCGCGCGGAATCGCGCTCGATGAAGTCCTCGATGACCGAGGAGGAATCGTTGAAGTACGCCGGCCAATGGACGATGATGTTGTTGCCGGGGAATTTATCCGCAAAAAACAGATTTAGCGCCGGGCGATGCCAGTGCAGGCCGTCGTCCGACTCGGCGTAGCAGACCACGCAGTGCTTTTTCCCTTGCTGGGAGTTGTCAATGGCAATGGTGCCGTCGACCTGGCCGGGAAATTCCGTGCCGTAGAAATATTTGAATTTTCCATCGAGCCGCGACCGGATGACGCTGCCCCAGCCGAAACCACTGTCCTCCCACGGCATTGTCGCGGTGAACACGGGGTTGAGCGCGGACTTTTGCATCGGTTCGAACCGGTCGTAGCTACGCAAACGCTCGGATGTGTTGCCGGGCGTGAAAAGGATTTCGCGCAACGGGCGGGCGCCGGCGTCGGGCGATGCGGGGGGGACCAGAGGGGAAACCGCGGCGGTCGGCTCCGCGGACGAAAGCCGGAGCTTGGTCAAAGGAAGTGCAGCCGCGAGCAGGGAGGACGTTTGAAGGAAGCGGCGACGGGATTGGTTCATGGGGAGCTGACTACGACGCCAACTGGACGGCGCGGAATTTCAGGTAGGCATCGTTCAATTCGTCCGTGCCCGGCGCGCCGATGTTCACCAGCGACGACCGCCGGTTCATGAGGCCCTGATATTGGTAAATGATGATCTTGTCGGCGACCGGGGCGGCGGCGACGAGTTGGCGCTGGAGCCGCTCGAATTGGCACGGTGTGCAGACGCGGCGGCCATCAGGGCGTTTCTCGGTGTACTCGAACACCTCGCAGTTCACCCATAGCTGCTGACCGGCTTTTTGGTGGAGAGGTTTGATTAACTGATAGCCTGCCGCAGCTTCGTGGAAGTTGAGCGACGGATAAAGTTTCTCGAAACCGGCATGGTCCTGGTAGGCAACGATGTCCACGTTGAGTTGCTCCAGCTGGCGGAGAAGGGGATCCATTTGTTCCGGACGCGGCCGGCCGAGATGAGCCGGAGACATCATGAGCTTCGCTCCTGGGACGCGCTCGCGGATGGTGTGGACGAATTTTGCAGTCTGGTCGCAGTCTGCCTGCTCGAAGAGACCGCCGCCTTTTATGGCATGCGCCTCGGTGGAAAGATAAAATCCGCGGACGGCGCCGGAATTGCCGTATTTTTCGCGCAGATCCTCGGCCAGGCTGGCCAGCCAGGTGTTGTGCTCGGGTGTGAGATCGGGATTGGCGTTGAGCGAGTAGCGCCCGAAAGCGCCGAGCCCGAGATACAGGCCGAGGCCGTGATGCTCGCAGGCGCGGACGACTGCGCCGACCGGATCCGGGCAGCGCATCGGCAGCTGCCGGCCCACGCTCCGGGGGTTGGCCGGGTAGAGGGGACGGCCCCAGAGGGCGCAATTGGTGAGGATGACCGTGTCGAGGCCCATGCCTTTCATTTCGGCGACAAGGGCCAGCCAATTTTCCTCCTGCCACTCCCGGCACTCGTCGATCCAGTACTGGGCGTCCCAGTTATTGACGTGTTGGATATCCAAAAAACTTCCCGTGATGAGCGGACGCGACGGCACGGCGGGGGCGAGCGCGGCTTCGCCGCCCGAAATCCCGAGTTGCGCCAGCGGCGCGGACGCAGCCACCAGAGTGGTGCTCTTCGGAAAACTGCGGCGGGTTTGTTGCATGCGGGCAGGGGTCCTCGCGAAGCGCCTGACCGGGGAAGCCAACCCACGCCCCCCACCGTCTGTCAATCCAGCGGACCGTGAAATCTTGGATGCTTTCAAATTTGCCAAAACGACAATTTACCTAGAATATCTAGGCAGGTTTTATTTTTTCTATGAAAACGCCCGCCTCGCTCCGCTCGATGCCGTCCGTCCGCCGGTCTTTTTTCCTGTCGTTTCGAATCGGTCGCGGGGTGCTGCTCGCGAGCGGCCTTGGTCTGCTCCTTCCGGTCGCGCACGCGCAGGATATCAACATTGGCATCCGTTCGACCGTGGTCGACAAGCCCTTCGGCAAGGGTCCGGCTCCGGTGCACGGCAAGATTTACGGGATGCTGCCCCCGCAGCTGGTTCCGTCGGAGGAAAGAACCGTCAAGCCCGTGGATACGAACCTGCTCGCGGCGCTGGTGGCGCGCGAACTCGACGCCCATGGCTTTCACCGCGTGGCGAAGGGCCAGACGCCGGAAATTGTCATCAGCATGTATTATGGCCGCGGCTGGCTGCGGAATCCTTACATGGCCGGGGCGGGCCCGGAAACGCCCGGGAGTTTTAGCAGCGTCGGCGGCGTTGACGCGCCGACGGTCTCGATCACGGGCACCGGCGAGCAGTTGTTCAAGGAGATGGAGCCGGGCTACGAGGCGAAGCTGCAGAAGGCCGGCTATGAGAAACTTTTCATCCGCGTGACGGCTTGGGAATATCCCAAGGACGCGAAATCCCGGCCCAAGATGCTGTGGCACACGACGATGGTGGCGGATGATCCCGATCATCGGGACCTGAATTCCATCGCCTCCGAGATGGTCAAGCAGGGGGCCAATTTTTTCGACAAGGAGATCAAGGAAGAGGAAGTGGATCTCTACAAACCCGTGCCGGAAGGCCGGGTGCGTGTCGGTACGCCTGAGGTGGTCGAGCCGACTCCCGCGCCTGCGAATCAGAAGTAGCTGCAATCTTGTCGCCTGGACCGTTGGCTCCCCGGGGGTCGAGCTTGATGCCCGATTGCCGGATGTGGGGCAGCCCGACCTACCCGTGTGCTCCAATCGGGAAACGCCTGCATTGACCGCGTTCGATCCAGCTGACACTCAGGGAATTTCCCATGACGAATCCCAACCCCGGGCAGACTCGCTACGTGTTGCAACGGATTGCCCATCGCGTGATGCGCGAGCGTGGGCTGGAGCCGGATTTTTCTCCGGCCGCGCTGGTCGAGTTGAGCGCAATCCACGGACCCGCAGTGCCGGTCGCCAAAACTCGCGATCTGCGCGCCCTGTTGTGGTGCTCGATCGACAACGATGACTCGCTCGATCTGGACCAGCTTTCGGTGGGTGAAGCGCTGCCGGACGGGAAGGTGAGATTGCTGGTCGCCGTCGCGGATGTGGCCGCGTTGGTCAAACTAGGCTCGGCGATCGATGCACATGCCCGTGAAAACACGACCTCGGTCTACACGACCGGGCAGATTTTTCCGATGCTGCCGGAAAAGCTCTCAACGAACCTGACGTCACTTAATTTGGCGGCCGATCGGCTGGCGATCATCGTGGACATGACCTTTTCGGCGGATGGCGCGATGGTGGCGTCGGGTGTCTACGAGGCACAGGTGAGGAACCAGGCCAAGCTGGCATACAACAGTGTGGCCGCGTGGCTGGAGGGCACCGGACCGATGCCGCCTCCGATCGGACCGGTCACGGGGCTCGCGGACAACATCCGGCTCCAACATCGCACCGCCCAGTTGCTGCGCACCCAACGGCATATGCGGGGGGCGCTTTCCCTCCAGACCTTGGAGGCGCGTCCAGTGTATGCTGGCGACGTCCTGCAGGACCTTCGTGCGGAGGAGAGCAATGTCGCCAAGAATTTGATCGAAGAGTTGATGGTCGCGGCCAACGGCGTGGTCGCGCGGTTCCTGTCCGCGCGGAAGTCTCCCTCAGTGCGGCGCGTGGTGCGCATACCCACGCACTGGGATCGGATTGTCGAGCTGGCCGCGACGCGAAATTTTACCCTCCCCAAGGCGCCCGACAACGTCGCGCTGGAGAAATTCCTGCTGGAGGCACGGGACGCAGATCCCGTCTATTTTCCCGATCTGTCGCTCAGCGTGATCAAGCTGCTCGGCAAGGGAGAATACGTCGTGGAATTTCCCGGCGGCACCGCCCCGGGGCACTTCGGACTCGCGGTCAAGGACTATGCGCATTCCACGGCGCCCAACCGCCGCTTCCCCGATCTGCTGGGGCAGCGCCTGGTCAAGGCCGCGCTGGCGGGAAAGCCGGTACCGTATTCGAATGATGAGCTGACCGCGCTCGCGCAGCACTGCACCGAGCAGGAAGACGCCGCGAAAAAAGTGGAGCGCCAGGTGGTGAAATCCGCCGCGGCCATGCTGCTGTCCTCGCGGATTGGCGAAAAATTCGATGCGACGATCACGGGTGCGTCCAACAAGGGCACCTACGCCCGCCTGGCCCGTCCGCCGGTGGAAGGAAAGCTGGTCGATGGTTTTGCCGGGTGGAAAGTAGGCGACCGCCTCACAGTGCAGCTCGTCTACACCGACATCGAGCGCGGCTACATCGATTTTAAAAGCGTGGGCAAATCGTGAGTCTCGGTGGCTCTCTGGGTCGGGCTTTACGCCCGACATCAGATGCCGGCAGACCGCAGACGGATATCGGCGATTCAACCCAACCTGCCACGGTCATGTCGGGAGTAAACCCCGACCCACGGCCAGCCCGGCGCAGAAGTTACGCTTGCGGCGAGAGTGCTTTCACCGTGTCGCGCGCGAACTGATCCCACGCGGCGACGAGGCGGTCCTCGAAGGGATCGGTGTCGGCGGAAAAGATCGTGTTGTGCTGGTCCATCCACTCGACCGTGCGGCGCACGCCTTCCTCGTAGGGCATCGCCGGGCGATATTCGGGGACGTCGCGTTTCAACTTCGCGTTGGAATAGACACCGTGAAAGCGGAAAATTTCCTCGAGCGCGGCGTAGCGGGGACGGTCAAGGGCGAGTAGGAAGTCGGTGGGTAGATGCACGATGCGCGGGACGGGCGCAGCGATGGCGGCGGCGGTGCGGCGGGTGTAGTCGTCCCACGTCACGACTTCGTCGCCCGTGACGTTGTACGCCTGGCCGAAGCAGACGGACTTACCCGCGGCGTAGGCGAAGCCCACGCCGACATCTTCGGAATACGCGCTCTGCCAGAGCCCGTGGCCGTCGCCGCTGACGATCATCGGCCGGCCCTGTCGCAGGCGGTCGATGAAGGTCGCTTCCCAGCCCAGGTTGTTGATCACGTTGCCGCCGGGTCCGTAGGTATGCGATGGGCGGAAGATCGTGACGGGAAATGTTCCGGCGGCGTGGGCGCGCAGGAAGATCTGCTCGCAGGCGACTTTGTCGCGCCCGTAGCCGGAGACGGGCGCTTGCGGCGTATCCTCAAGGGTGGGGATGATCGTCTGCGTGTTGCCGTACGTGCAGACCGTGCTGCAGAAGATGAAATGTCCACAGCGTCCGGCGAACGCGCGCACGGCGCTCTCGGCCTGTTCGGGACGGAAGCAAATCATGTCGATCACGACGTCCCAGTGGCCCGTGGTCGCCATGGCGGTTTCGAACGCAGGGAAGTCATTACGATCCCCCGACAGATGTTTCACGGCAGCCCCGAGCCGGTCATCGGTCTGGCCACGATTGAAGACGGTGACCGCGGCGCGCCGCGCGAGGAGGGCCTTGACGATCCCCGTGGAGATCAGGCCAGTACCGCCGATGATGAGCACTTTCATCGTGCCATCGAACGGACCCAGCGCAGGGAGTCAGTCCCTAACTTTCTCCGCCTTGCGACAGCCGAGCGCGGTTGTGCGGCAATGACAGATCGAGGGCGGGACCGATGGGGACAATTCGCGTCGGATTGATCTCGGTGTGAGTGAAATAGTAGTGCCGCTTGATGTGGTCAAAGTTGACGGTCTCCGCGATGCCCGGTGTCTGGTAGAGATCCTGCAGGTAGCCCTGGAGATTCGGGTAGTCCCGGATCCGCCGCACGTTGCACTTGAAGTGTCCGTGATAAACCGCGTCGAAGCGCACCAGCGTGCAGAATAGGCGCCAATCGCTCTCCACCATTCGGTCGCCAAACAGATAACGACGATCCGCCAACCGAGCCTCGAGCATGTCGAGCGTCGCAAAGACGTTCTTCGCCGCCGATTCGTAGGCCTGCTGGCTCGTCGCAAAACCCGCGCGATACACGCCGTTGTTCACGCGTTCATAAATGATCTGGCTCAACTCGGCCTGCTCC
>JBDTJA010000224.1:0-2133 GCA_039936075.1 Opitutaceae bacterium
TGGCGATGGCTTGCCGGAAGCAGGGCCTCGATCCCCAGACGGTCGCGATCATGCTGGACTCGGCCGGCGGCGGATCAATGACGGCCGAGGTCGATGCCGCGGCCATGACGCTGACCCAACTGGCGGACCACATTGAGCAAACGCACCACACCTATTTGAAGACGGAGCTGCCCCGGTTGGTCGAGATGGCCGAACGCGTGGCCCGCAAGCACGGCTGGCGCGATGCCCGGATGCCGGAGGTGCGGGCATGTGTGATGGAACTGGCGGACGACATGACGCGCCACATGCAGAAGGAGGAAATCGTGCTGTTTCCGCTCATCCGGCAGCTGGACACCGGGACATCGCGAAGCGGTTTGCCGACCCAAAGCGTGGCTGAACCGATCCAACGGATGCAGAGCGAACACGAAGTGGCTGGCCAGCTGGTCGCGCGCCTGCGGGAGCTGACGGATGGATTCACCCCCACGGTTGATTCCTGCCAGACACGCCGGGCTATGCTGACGTCGCTGGTCGAACTTGAGTCCGACCTGCACCGGCATGTGCACAAGGAAAACAACATCCTGTTTCCCCGCGCCTTGGCGAAGAGCGAACAACGCTGACGCACCTCTCGCCGGTCGGCCGAGGGAGGCGGATCACTCCCGCCAGAAACTGACGGTCCAGCCCCGTTCGGGACCGTGCTCAATCGTGGATTGGAACCCCTCGCTCTTGAGCCGCTCGATCAGCGGCGCGGGCAGAAAAGGCGCAATGATCCTGAGGCCGTTGCCTGGCGTCAGTTTCTCCAGCTGTTGGCGAATGGCGGGGAACGGCTCGGTCCCCGCGGCGAGGAGCGGGCGGACATCGAAGGTCTTAAATTTCGTCGCGGCCATGGCGTGGCGTCAAAGCGCAAACTCCAGCTGAACCCAGAATTTCCTGACGTTAGGATAAGTGGTGGCGTCCCGGCGAAAGTCGGCTGCCTTCACCAAGGCGGTGACGCGCGGGCCGAATTTCCGGGTGAACTGGACGTCGAACTCGTGCCCAAAGTCGGCGCCTCCGACCTCAGCTTCAAACTGATGGTAGCTGGTCAGGAGGGAGATTTCGCCCGGCAGGCTCGCGGTCGCCCGGATATAAGTGTCACGCAGGCCCTTGGCCGGAGTGGTCAGAAAAAGATCGGCCCAGCCATTGAACGCATGGAGCGTGGCGAGCGGGGTCTTGAAACCGACGTTGTGGTCGGAGCCCAGCACCTCGTCGCCCAGCGTGAGGCTCGCGGACTTCAGTCCGAGGCCGGCTTCCAGTAGATAATAGCCCGCGGTGTAGGTGAGCGGGCTGATGCGGTAGTCGGACTGGGTGGCGGCCTCGGCCCGGTAGATAAATTTGACATCGCGGGTGAGTGGCATGCCACCGGCGAAGCTGGCGCCGTAGGTGGCGCAGGAGTTGACAGCGGAACTGGTGAAATCCAGCAGGTAGGCATAGCCCGTGAGCGTGCCGACGGCCCAGCCGGCGTAACTGGCATTGAACACGTGAGAATCGGACTGCCACTTGCCCTGCGGATGATCGGGGCCAAAGACGCGGTTGATCTGTTGGAGGTAGGCGTAGATCAGCGTGGTCTTGGGCAGCGATTTATCCTGCACCACGAACGCATCGAACGTCTGCATATTCTGCCGCCAGCCGACGTCGCCGATGAAACGGGCGTTGTCGAGGACGAGCCGCTGGCGGCCGAGTGTCGCCGTGGTCGCGCCGGTGGAGTAGGCGACCCAAGCCTGGCTGATTTCGCTCATTTCCGGATCGGCGATCACGGCGTGGCCCGCACCGCCGGCATTAATACCGGCTTGGCTGTAGCTGTCGCCATCAGCCGCCGTGATGCCCTCGGCTTCGAGCATCGCCTTCCAGCCCTGCCAGGCGGCGGTGGTGAAACCAATCCGGGCGCGCAAGGTCAGGGCCTCGCCGTCCAGCAGCCCCGTTTGTTGCACCTCCTCGTAGCGCAGCCGCGCGTTGAGGGAGAATTTCCCCTGTGAGAAAGCCTCGGTGGGGCTGGCGGCGTTGCTGGCGAAAACGGGGCCGGCGAGACTGGCGAGAAGGAGGGCGCACCACGGTCGCATGGGAGCGAATTTCGGGCTGGTCATTTTCCGGTCGCAACCAAGGCGGCCGCAGTTTCATCCA
>JBDTJA010000225.1:0-4924 GCA_039936075.1 Opitutaceae bacterium
ATCAGGTCCTTCGACTCGACCGTGTCGCCGACGGCGGCGTGCAGCTCAGCCACCACGCCGTCGGCCGGCGCGTAGATCGTCGTCTGCATTTTCATCGCCTCCATCATGAAGAGCTTGTCGCCTTTCGCGACTTTGGCGCCGACGGAAGCTGAGAGAACTACAATCAGCCCCGGGATCGGTGCCGCGACTTGGAGCGGATCCGCCAGGTCCGCCTTCGGGCGCGACTTGGTAGTGGCCGTCACGCTGCGGTCCAGGATGAACACCTCGCGCGTGATCCCGTTTAGCTCATAATTCACCGGACGGCGGCCGTCCTTGTCGGGATCGCCCACACTGACCAGCCGGATGATGAGCACCTTGCCCTCCTCGATCTCGACGGAAATTTCCTCGCGCGGACGCAGCCCGTAGAAAAACGCCGGCGTCGGCAGCACGCTCACGTCACCGAAGTCCCGCTGGTGTTTCGCGAAGTCGGCGAACACCGCAGGATACATCAGGTGCGAATAGAATTCGTCGTCCGTCGGCTCACGGCGCAGTTTTTCCGCCAGCGGTTTTTTCAGGGCGGCGAGTTCGGCGGTGGCGGCGGTGCCTGAAGCGGACTTTGTCGCGCGGCGGAGCGCGCGGCCCGCCTGTTTCTCGGCGGCGAGCGCGGCTTGGTATTTTGCCTGAGCATCCTTGAATTTCTTTTCCCCCAGCACGGCCCGCCACACCGGCACCGGCCAGCCGCCATCAGGCCACCCGAGTCCGCCTGTGAGCATGTCGATGACGCTTTCGGGAAATGGCGTGGCCCCGGGCTCGAGGTTGACGACATCCGCGGGTTTAATGCCGCGCGAGAAGAGGAAGAGCGTCATGTCGCCCACCACCTTCGAGGACGGCGTGACCTTGATGATGTCACCAAAAAGCTGGTTAACCTCGGCGTACATGCGCGCGATTTCCGGCCAACGATGAGCCACGCCCATTGAGGCGGCCTGCTCTTTGAGATTCGTATACTGCCCGCCGGGCATTTCGTGGAGATAGACCTCGGCACTGCCGCTCTTCGGCGCGGTGTCGAAGGGCCGGTAATATTCCCGCACCAGCTCCCAGTAATCGGAAAATTTGTTCAACGCCTCGAGATCGAGCCCCGTGTCGCGCGGCGTGTGCTGCAGCGCGGCTACCACCGAATTGAGGTTGGGCTGCGCCGTGCTGCCCGACATCGACGCCGTCGCCAGATCCACGATATCCACGCCGGCCTCTGAAGCGCGCAGGATCGAGGACGAGGCCACGCCGCTGGTGTCATGCGTGTGGAAATGGATCGGCAGGCCGACCTCCTCCTTCAGAGCTTTCACGAGCTTGAAGGCGGCGTGAGGCCGGCAGAGTCCGGCCATGTCCTTGATCGCGAGCACATGCGCGCCCATCCGCTCGAGCTCGCGCGCCATCTTCACGTAATACTTCAACGTGAACTTGTCGCGTTTCGGGTCGAGGATGTCGCCCGAGTAGCAGAGCGCGGCCTCGCACACCGCGTGCGTGGCCTGCACGGCTTCCATCCCCACGCGGAGGTTCGGCAGGTAATTCAGCGAGTCGAAGATCCGGAAGATATCCATGCCGTTCGCGGCGGCGTGCTTCACGAAACCCGCCACGACCGCATCGGGATAGTTTGAATAGCCCACTGCGTTCGCCCCGCGAAACAGCATCTGGAAGCAGATGTTCGGCACGCGCGCCCGCAGGTTGCGCAGGCGCTCCCACGGGTCTTCCGACAGAAAACGCATCGCCGTGTCGAATGTCGCCCCACCCCACATCTCCAACGAGTAAAGCCCCGGCGCGCGGCGCGCGAGAAAGCCGGCGCAGGCCAGCATGTCGTAACTCCGGACCCGCGTGGCCATGAGCGACTGATGCGCGTCGCGGAACGTCGTGTCGGTGACGAGCAGTCGCTTCTGCTGACTCGTCCACTCGGCGAATTTCTTCGGCCCGAGCTTGAGCAGCAACTGCCGGGTGCCGGGCGGAGGTGCGGTCCGGTCATCCTGGCCAGGCGCGGGCACGGCGGCGAGCGGCTTGGCTGGCCGGTAGCCTTTGGCGTGCGGGTTGCCGTTGACGATCACGTTGCCGAGAAAATTAAGCAGCTTCGACGCGCGATCGCGGCGGGGTTTGAACGTGAACAGCTCCGGCGAGGTGTCGATCAGCGTGGTCGTGGCCGCGCCCGAGCGAAACAGCGGGTGGGCAATGACGTTCTCGAGGAACGGGATGTTCGTCTTCACCCCGCGAATGCGAAACTCGCTCAACACGCGGCGCGCGCGGCTCATCGCGATGTCGTAGGTCTGACCGCTGGTAATGCACTTCACGAGCAGCGAGTCGTAGAACGGCGTGATGACCGCGCCCGAGTAACCCATGCCGCCGTCGAGCCGGACGCCGAAGCCGCCGGGCGAGCGGTACGCGATGATGCGCCCGTAATCGGGAACGAACTTGTTTTCGGGATCCTCCGTCGTGATGCGGCACTGGATGGCGTAGCCGTTACAGGGGACATTTTCCTGCGTCGGCATGCCCACCGCGGCCGAATGCAGCGCGTGGCCCTGCGCGATGAGGATCTGCGCGCGGACCAAGTCGAGGCCGGTGACGACTTCCGTCACCGTGTGCTCCACCTGGATGCGGGGATTCATCTCGATGAAAAACCACTCGTGCCGGTCGAGGTCGTACAAAAACTCGATCGTGCCGGCGTTGTCGTAGCGCACCTCGCGGGCCATCCGGGCCGCAGCCTCGCACAACTCGGTGATGATGGCCTTCGGCAGGCCGAAGCTCGGGGCGACCTCGACAACCTTCTGGTGGCGCCGCTGCACCGAGCAGTCGCGCTCGTGGAGATGAATGACGTTACCGTGCTGGTCGCCCAGGATCTGCACCTCGATGTGCTTGGCGTTGGAAATGTATTTCTCGAGGAAGACCGCCGGGTTGCCGAACGCGCGCTCGGCCTCCGCCTGCGCTTCGTCGAGCAGCGCCGCGAGGTCGCCGGCTTTTTGGACCACGCGCATGCCGCGGCCGCCCCCGCCGAAGGCCGCCTTGATGATGAGGGGGAAACCGATCTCCTTCGCGATTTTCAGCGCGGCGGTCCGGTCGGTCACGGGATCCTCGGTGCCGGGCAGCACGGGCACGTTGATTTTTTTGGCGAGCGCGCGGGCCGCGGTCTTGTCGCCCATCATCTCAAGCAACTCCGGCCGCGGGCCGACCCAGATGATGCCGGCTTTTTCACAGGCGCGGGCGAGCGCCGCATTCTCCGAAAGAAACCCGTAGCCCGGATGGATGGCTTGCACGCCTTTTTCCTTTGCCGTGCCCACGATGCTCTCGATGTCGAGATAGGCTGCCACGGGTCCCTTGCCGTGGCCAACCTGATAGGCCTCATCCGCCTTGTAGCGATGGATGCAGAAGCGGTCCTCCTCGGCGTAGACCGCCACGGTGCGCAGCCCGAGCTCGGTTCCGGCGCGAAAAATCCGCACGGCGATCTCGCCACGGTTGGCCGCCATCAGCTTCTGCAGCGGGCGAATTTCAGGGAGCGGAGCGCGGGAACGGGGAGTGGTCACAAGGTTGAAAATTCAACCTTTGGGTTTAGGGACCACCAGGGCGCGCGCCAAGCCGAACCTTGGTTTATTTCATTAATCCGACGACGCGGCCGTGCTTGGCCTCACGCTCGCCCTGACATTCCGCCGAACCCCGGGCGAGATCCCGGCACACCTGCGGACGATTTTCGTAGACCGTGCAGAAAAATTCCGGCTCGCCGTCCGCCCGGCGGCGAACCGCCAGCGCCGCGCAATGTCCGTCGGCCATTTTCATGTAGGCACGGTTCGCCACGAAGTGCGCCACCTGCCCCGCCCGCTCGCCCAACCGGGTCCAGTCGTCACCCATCACGCGCACATAGGTTTCCAGGCGGGAAAAACAGCAGACACCACAATGGAGGCAGTCGGTCGTCGGATTCACGAGGGGAGGCGTGACCGAACAGCCTGCCGAACGTCGCCCCGCAAGCAATCGTTTCGCGCGATCCGGCGGCCCGCTCGCAAGGTAGCCTATCCGGTCACTGGCTTGGGCTGTTGGTTAGCGCGTGTCTTCAAACCTGGTTGGTCATCCTGAACGAAGTGAGGAATCCAGTTGGATACCCGCCGAAGCTGGGGTTTGAAAACCCTCCCTGGTGGAGGTCACCGCCTCGCGGGCACTGCTTCACCGTTGAGCGCGGGCAAGCTCGCGGCCTGCCTCTCACATCTGAAAGCCAAACAGTTCTTGGATGATCAGCCCGATGCTCGCTTGCCGGCCGGGCCGGCGATCCCCCTAATCCGCCCGTGCCTCCTCCTTCGCACTACTCGCGGGCGATTCGCTGGCGCTGGCTTTTGCCCGTGGTGGGGCTCGTGGTGGCGTTTCATTTCCTGGCCTTCGGCAGCCCCGCGCTCGACCGCGCGTTTTTTGACACTGCCAGCCGGCACCCGGTGCGGTCCGCGCCTCTGCCGTCCAATTCGGCGTTGGTGCTGGTGAACGACGCCACCATGGAGTTGCTCGGGCGCGAGCCTTACACGATGCGTTGGCCGTTTCCGAGGGCCGCCTTCGCCGGCCTGATCGCAGCCCTCGACCGGGCGGGCGCCGAGCGCATCATCGTGGACTACACTTTTTTTGATCAGTCCGACTCGGCGGAGCAGGATTTGTTGCTCGCCGGCGTCGCCGCCGCTTCGCCGCGCGTCGTGCTGGCGAGCAGCGCTGAACAAGGGCCGGAATTTTGGAACGCCGCCTACCGGAAAGATCATCCCCAATTTTTCACGGTCCCACGCACGGGCAATGTGAGCCTCTCCGTGGATGGCGACAATATTACCCGCCATTATGTGGCACGGGGTTCGCTCGCCGCCGCGGCATTCACGCCGCCAGCCAAGTCGGCCGGCGGGCTGCTGCACTGGCACGGGGGTTTGCAACAGATCGAGGCGCGCGGCGT
>JBDTJA010000226.1:0-3837 GCA_039936075.1 Opitutaceae bacterium
AAAAGCGAAAAGAGCACCCGCTTCTTCTACATTCTCGACGACGACCCGCTCTTCCTCGACCTCCTCGACTGGCCCGCGCTCATGCCCTACGTGCACGCCTTCATCAATCCGAAGCCTCATCACCACGGGTCCGACGCGATCATCGAGCACGGCGCCGATTTCATGGACCGCAAAGGCGACTGGCATATCGATGGCCACGACGACGGCTACCGCAACCTCGGCGCCCAAATTCCGCTGCTGCAGCTGAAAGTCGGCTACTATCTCTCCGACATGACCTCGCCATGGCAGGGCAATCTCACGGTGATTCCGGGCAGCCACAGATCCAACTTGTCCCCCACGATCGAAGATCGGCAGCGGCGCGACTTCTTCCCCGGCACCGTGCAGGTCTGCGCGCCCGCTGGCACGTGCATCCTTTTTCACAACGCTCTCTGGCACACCGCCGCGCCGTTTAACCAGGCCGACGGTATGCGCAAGATGCTCTATTACGCCTACGAACACCCGTGGATGGTCGGCTCCCAAGAGCACTGGGGTTACACCAAGGAATTTTACAACGAGCGCCTCTCGCCGGCGCGTCAGAAATTTTTCCACGGCTTCGTCTTCGATCCACCGCAGCAGCGCTGGGGTTGAGCGTGTCACCGTGGTAGGGCGAGCCGTCCCGACGAGCCGCTGCGACTCACCCCACCCTGCAGGTTTGTAACGCAATACGTTACAAACCTGGCTCGTCCGGCGAACTCGCGCTACCCCAATCCGAACCCACCGCACAAATCATGGCTGAAACCATCGCTGCCTCCGCCTTCTCGACCGCGAACCCGCCGCCCACCGACGCCGAGCGCTTCACGTTCGAAACCGATGGGTTCCTTGTCATCGAGAATTTTCTTAAGTCTGACCACGTCGCGCGGCTCATTGACGCTACGCATCGGGCCATCGCGCGTCGGCGCGAGCTGATCCGGACGAATCAAAAACAGACCGGCTTCACGCAGACCAAGAGCGAGCGGAGCACGCGCATCTTCTACATCCTCGACGACCACCCGCTCTTCCTCGACCTCCTCGACTGGCCTGCGCTCATGCCCTACGTGCACGGCTTGTTGAACCCGCAGCCACACCACTGCGCGTCCGACGTCATCGTCGAGCAGGGCGCCGACTTCATTAATCGCCAGGGCGAGTGGCATATCGACGGCCACGACGACGGCTTTCGCAATCTCGGCCATCCGATCCCGCTGCTCCAGCTCAAGGTCGGCTATTATCTCTCGGACATGACCGCGCCGTGGCAGGGCAACCTCGCCGTTGTGCCTGGCAGTCACAAGAGTCGCCTTGTTCCCACCGAAGCCGACCGTCAGCGCCGCGACTTTTTCCCCGGCGTTCATCAAGTCTGCGCGCCCGCCGGCACCATGGTGCTTTTTCACAACGCCCTCTGGCATACTGCCGCGCCCTACTCCGGCCCGGAGCGTGGCCGGACCATGCTCTACTATGCGTACGAGCATCCGTGGATGCTCGCATCGCAGGAGCACTGGGGCTACCCCAAGGAATTCTACAACCAGCGCCTATCATCCGCGCGTCAGAAATTTTTCCACGGCTTCGTCTTTGACCCGCCGCAAGCGCGCTGGGGTTGATGTAGAGCGAGGTTGCCGAACGCCGCCATGACGTTCCGCCGTTCCGGCATTTCAACGGCAGTAACGAAGGCGATAAACCGGCGGGGTTCGACGACCCCGCCCTACAATCACTTTCTCTTCCGCTTCGCCGCTTTTTTGGCACCTGGCTTCTTGGGATGCCAGGCGTCCGCCAGCGTGAACTTCCGCGGATCCACCGGCTCCGCCAGCGTGCGGTAACGCGGCGCGCGCGTCCAATGCGCCTTGCCGAAAAACAGCGTCTGCAGGTGCGCCGGGATCTGCGCCTTGAATTCCGGGGTCAGGTCGCCGCCATCCCAATAGGGGAACAGCCGTGTGCCGTAACCGCAGACGATGATCGCCCGCTCGTGATCGCTGCGAATCCGCCCGGTGGCGTGCATCAGCGTCTCAGCAAAGAGGAGGGTCGATCCGGCCGGCGCAATCACTTGGTGGATCAGCGAGCGATCCGCGTAGGCCGCCGCGATCATGTCCTCATGCGGTAGGTCGAGCTTATGGCTCCCCGCGATGACCACCGTGCCACCATCATCCGGCCCGAGTTCGGTCAGGTTCGTGAGGGTCTTTACAAAGCTGCAATGAAACAGTCCGTTCTTCGTGTGGGTGCCGTAGGGCACGTCCATCCCGAGGTGCAGGTCGAACTTGGGGTTCGGCTCGAATTTGTCGTCGGGATTGCGGCTGTTGATGTGAGCATTCAGCTCCACGATCCGGGCTTCGCCACCGATGACCTCCTCCGCCATTCCGACCAAACGGGGATGCGCCGAATAAGCCGCAATCACCGGGTCCGCCTCCCGGATTGTCCCCATGAAAACGTGATGCGGCTTGTCGATGAGGAAGTAAGCCTCGGACGCATCCGGCTTGTAGCGGGCGTGACGCGCGCGCAGGTCACGTTTGAGCTTCTGCAGGGCGGATTTGATCGTCTCGCACTCGTCGTGACTGAGTACGCCGGGGACGACGACATAGCCATAAACTTCAAAATGAAAGCGCTGGGCCGGAGTGAGCGCGGGAAAGGGGCGTTCGAAGACAGGAGGCATGATGGCTGATTTGGGCCGACGCCGCGTACAGCTCAAGGGGAAATCGCGAGCCACGCCTTGGGCGAACGGCCCGTCACGCGCTTGAACGCCCGGCTGAAAGTGAAGGGATCCGCAAACCCCAGCTCGTTTGCCACCGCCTTCACGCTCGCCTCCGGCTGCCGCAGCCGCCGCTGCGCGAGCGCGATGCGTTCCCCGAGGATGAACCTCCCGAGTGGCGCGCCCGTCTCGGCGCTAAACAAACTCGTCAGGTAATTCGGCGAAACATGCACCGCCTGCGCCACCTCGGCCAGGGTCAGTGCCCGGCTGGTGTTGGCCCGAATGTGATCTGATGCCCGCCGCACGAGCTGCGCACGGGTGTCGAGCTGGGCCTCGCCGCCGTCCAACACCCGGCGCAAGAGCGCCAGAGTGATCGTCAGCATCGCCTCGCGCAGAGCGTCCGGGTCCGGCCGGCGTGAAGCCGCCGCCAGCGCCCGCAACGTCCCGAGTTTTTCCCGCGCATCCGCCGGCAGCAGCCCAAGCGTCATCAGATGCTCCATCGCGAAACCGCCCCGGCGCGCATACCGCGTCACATGGAGCCGCGGCTCGCCTTCGCTGAGATTCCACCACGCCAGCCGGTAACCCTCGCCCGGTTTCACATAGGCCTCGGCATGTGGCAGCCCCGCTGGGCAAACCACCAAGTCTCCCGCCTCCAGCACCGCACTCCTGTGGTCAAAACTGAACCGGCACCTGCCCTCCAGCAGGAGGCAAAACTCCGCGTGGCCATGCGCGTGGTCCTCGCCGTAAAGCACCGGCGCAAAATGCATTTCCCGGCGTCGGTCCGCCGGCCGCGCCCCACGCCACGGACCCAGAAGGTGGTCCGCATCGAGTTTCCCCAATGCCACCACCAGATCCTGGCCAAGAAAATGCGTCAATGCCACGACAGCGCGATATGCCCCACCCCCACCACAGGCAAAGGCAAAGTGATGGAAATACGTGCCCGCGAACTGCTCGAATCGACGCGAATATCAACCAGCCCAGAGATTCACTGATTGGCCGTTCGCATTCGCGCTCCTTCGCGCATTCGCGGGCAACCTCCTCCTGTTTCCCGGCGCTATCCACCCTCCGAAGTTGCCAATCGGCCATAAGCGATAACCAATATGTACTTCCGCCATGTCCGCCGACCTCACCGAACTCTACCAGCAGGT
>JBDTJA010000227.1:0-4786 GCA_039936075.1 Opitutaceae bacterium
ATCTCCGCGCTCGACCTCGCGCTCTGGGATTTGCTCGGCCAACACACGTCGCAGCCCGTGCTGAATCTCCTCGGCGGTCAGACGCGCGATTCCATCCGCATCTACAACACCTGCGTCAACACCCCCAAGTACGCCGACCAAACCGGGTTTTTGGAAACTCCCGGCGACCTCGCCAAGTCCCTGCTCGCGCAGGGCATCACCGCGATGAAGGTCTGGCCGTGGGATCAGTTCGCGCCGCAGATGAACGTCGCTGCGATCACCGGCCCCGCCGGCTGGTCCGCCATCGGCCCCGTCGGTCACGATCTCCTGTCCGGGCAACTGGCCCAGGGCCTGTGGACGGTGCAGGAAATCCGCAAAGCCGTCGGCGACAAGATGTCGATCGCGCTCGAGGGACACTCGCGCTGGGATGTGAACTGTGCGCTGCGCATCGCCCGCGCCGTCGAGCCGTATGACGTGATGTGGATGGAGGACTTTATCCAGCCCGACAGCGCCCAGGATCTCGCGCGCCTCGCGCGCGAATCCCGCGTGCCGCAGTCCGTCAGCGAACGCCTCTCCACGCGTCATGCCTATCGTCGCATCCTCGATGCCGACGCCGCGCACGTGATCATGCCCGATGTCATCTGGACCGGCGGCCTGAGCGAGGCGTTGAAAATTGCCACGCTCGCCGACACGCACCATCTCTCGATCGCGCCGCACGACTGCACGGGGCCAGTGAATCTTTTCGCCTGCCTCCATCTCTGCGCCGCCGTGCCGAACGCCATGATCATGGAAACCGTGCGCGGCTTCTGCGAAGGCTACTACCGCGAGGTCGCCACGCCCGATGTGCCATTGCGCGAAGGCCGCGCGCTCCTCGACAAATTCAGTCCCGGCCTTGGCGTGCGCCTGCGCGACGAATTCCTCGCCCGCCCCAACCTGCTCCGCCGCGTCTCCTCCTCATCGTGAATTCCTCCGCATCGCTCCCCGCCCGCATCGCCCTCGCCCGACCCGCCGCTGGCACGCTCGCCGCGTGGTGGCTGGGTGGTTCTGGTTTTATCTTCAAGACGCCTGCCGGCCGGCAGATCTGGATCGACCCCTATCTCTCTGACGTGGTGAAAACGATGTTCGGCATCGCCCGTGCGTTCCCGCCACCGCTCACGGCCGCCGAAGCCGAGCCCGATGTCGTCATCAGCACGCACTGGCACGAGGATCATCTCGACCCCGGTTGCATCCCCGAGCTCGCGCAGCACCGTCCCAACGCGAAATTTGTCATGTCGCCCGGCTCGATGGCGCATGCACTGTCCTGGGGTCTGCCTACGACGCAGGTTTTGCCCCTCGTGTACGGCCAGACTCTCGACCTCGGTGATGTAAAGCTCACCTGCGTGGTCGCCCGTCACGAAGCTGGCGTGCCCGGCTGGGAGGTGCCCGATGCGTTCGGCGTGATTCTCGACTTCGACGGTGTCCGGATTTTTCACACCGGCGACACCGACTACGATGCACGCATCCACCGCGCCATCGGCACCACGCCGCTCGCGCTCGCCACGCTCTGTATGAACGGCTCCGTCGGCAACATGAACGCGCATGAGGCCGCGCTGATGGCATGGCATCTCAACGCCCGCACCCTCATCCCGCATCATCACCTTCTGTGGTCGCGCGAGAAAATTCCCGCCTACGAAACCCTCGATCCGAATCTCTTCACCGCCACCTACGCAAAACTCGGCGGCTCGGCCAAAGTGCTTCTCCCCACCGTCGGCGGCGGTTTCACAATCACTCCAGCTGGGGCCACGCCAAACTGATGCCACCCGCTGAAAGCGCCAAAGGTGGAGCGTGCGCTCCGCGTTTGGTAGAGCGGCGCGCGGAGCGCACCGCCCACCTTCGCATCGGGCGGGCTGCGCGCGAAGCTTCCTAGAGAGCATTTAGAAAGGGTGTAGCTACAAGCGTGAGCGAGTGGACGGAGCCGGACACTCGCTCACGCTCGTAGCTACCTCCTGCCTTTCGGCTAGGACATTTTGGGAGCTGTTCCAATCGTCCGCCGCAAGGCGGCTCCACTTTGAACGGCTTCATGTCGGCGGCTTCGCGCTCCCGCCCCCGATCCCGATCCGTGCCCAACATTCCGACCTGTAAAGCCCTCTCAGCCGCGTCCTTGCCGTTATATTTCAAATTAGGCTACGAGTACCTGATTCGCAACCAACTCATCACTAATAACTAACGCATCTAAGTAACTTCCCCTATAGAGGATGGCGACTCCGACGCTTTAAAACTCTGCAAAAACCGTTGGTCCCAACCAATTTAATCGAGTCACAGACGAAATTTCTGCTAACTTTTCAGACATGGCGAACCCCGATCAAAAATCCTCCCCGACTTCTTCTTCTGCCAGCATTTCGTCCGCACGTTGGATTCTGCTCGTGGACGACGAACCGGCGATGCGTCAGTTGATAGAGACCGTCCTCGAAAGCCAAAACTGGTCCGTGAAGGTCGCCAACGGCGCCACGGCGGCCTTGGCGACCATCGCGTCCGCTGCCACTCCGCCCATCTTGATGATTTGTGACGTCCTGATGCCCGGAATTGACGGTTTGGAACTGACCCGGCGAGTGCTGGCCAAAATGCCCACGCTTAAGGTCATCCTGATCAGCGGGCATCTGCTCGACTTGTCCTGGTGGCCGACCGATTTGCGCGAGATCTGCTTTCTAACCAAACCCTTCACGAACGACCAGCTGATCCAGGCCGTCCGGGACGCCACCGACTCCGGCACCGCTTAAAGGGCATTTTCCGCCGGCATGGATACCAATCTTACACTTTCGGCGCAAATTCTGACGCTGGCGCCGAATCTCCAGCACAGCGAGTCGATCAACGGGCTGCTGGTCGTTAAGAATGTCACGGCCAAAACCTACCTTAAGATAACGACGGCGCAGTGGCGGATTCTGCGGCTCTTCGGCGAATCTCGCTCCGTTCCGGCCGTGCTGGCGCAGGCGCTCGACGAGCGACTCTGCCTCCCGCTCAACGAATTCTTCGAACTGATCCTGAAGGCCGTGCGCGCCAACATCCTGCTCGAGCCCGGCGTCGAGCCCGAGCCGGTGCAGGCGTTCAACTGGCGCCCCGGCGTCCGTCCCAAGGCCGTCGCGCGGCCCCTCGCCCTCATTTTCCTGGCCGGTCTTGTTATGATGACCGTCTATCGCCCCGGTCTGCCACTTTCCGCCGAGGATGTCGGCGCCAGCCTGCTCATCCTGAGCCTCACTCTCACGTTCAGCGCGTTTCTCAACGCGTGCATGGTCCGCGGTGCCGGCGGTGAAATCTACCGCCCCCGCTGGCTGTGGCTGCGCCTCCCGCCCTACTTCGAGGTCGATACGGGTGATGCCGTCATGCTCTCCACCCTTGACCAGCAAGCCATCGCCATGGCTCGCCCCGCCGTCCTCGCCGCCGTGGCGGGCCTCGTCGCCTGGCTAAGACCCGAGTGGGACTGCTTCTTGCTGATCGCCCTCGCAATCGTGCTCCGCCCGATCCTCGGCGGACGCTTCGCCGCCCTCGTGCGCCTGGGGCGCAAGGGGAGTCTGAGCGATGCCGATCATGCCTATATTTTTCCCCCCAACAAACGCTCGCACACCCGCTGGCGCTTGCTCCGCCGGTCCCTGCGCCACCGTGATACGTGGGTGCTCATCTCCTATGGCGTGATGTGGACCCTCGCGGTGGTGTACATGGGCGCACGGGTGACCAACACCCCTCCCTGGCCATTCGCCACGTGGGAGGACAACAGCGTGCGTCTCGGCATTGCGATTGGCGCCTCGCTGGTGGCGCTGGGGATGGGCTATGGGCTCTGGGAGTTTTTCCACTTTGCCCGCGAGCGTGCCCGCGCTCGCCGCCACACCTTCCGGCTTTGGAAAACCCGCTGGTTCACGGCCAAGAAGCTCGTCCTCCTGGAAGGCAACCGCCTCAAGTCCGTCACCGAGTCGCCGCTCTTCCGTACGCTGCAGCCGCCGGAGCGTCAGCAGCTCGCGCGCCTGATGCACACCTCGCGTCATGGCCCGTGGTCCCCTCTGCCGACTCACGGCCCGGTGCCCACGCAGGTCTCACTCATCGTCAGCGGCACCGTCGGTCTCTATCGCAAGCTTCCCTCGGGCCGCTCCAGTCGCGTCCAGATTCTCAGCGAGGGCGATGTCATCGGCCTGCACGACCTCGCCGATCCCAAACAGCCCAGCTACGTCGTGCGTTCACTCACGCCGGTCACACTGCTGACGCTCGATCGCTCCGCCGTCGAGGCGATCGCGATCCCGCGCATCGCGCGAACGGTGCTGACCGACACCATCCTCAAGCTACCCTTCCTGCGTCGCATCTCACTCTGCCAAAACTGGCATTTCCAGGCGATCGAGCGCTTCGCGCACCTGTCCAGCATCACCGATTACAGCGCCGGCGGCGTCATTTTCCCCGAGAATGAGTTCAACGAAAACTTCTTCATCATCTTCGAGCAGGATGCCATCGTCACCCGCAATAATCGCCGCCTCGCGACGATCCACGCCGGTGATTTCTTTGGCGAAATCGGTCTCTTGCAAAACAGCGCCTCCAACGCGCAGGTCAGCGCCAAACAGGACATGCGCTGCCTGAGCATCTCACGCGTCGAGTTTCTTCGCTTTGTGACGCACAACAACACCGTGGCGCTCGAGCTGGAGCGCGTGAGTTCAAAACGCCTCGGCCGGCCGATCTTTCCCCTGAAAAAGGGCAACTTCCGCTCGACCTGAGCTCGTTTGCTGCCGGGCGAAGTCGCTTGCCCCGCCGAAGAGGGGCCGATCTCGCCCAATCGAGGTGGGCCGTGCGCTCC
>JBDTJA010000228.1:0-21247 GCA_039936075.1 Opitutaceae bacterium
GGGCGCACATGGGAAACGCCGAGACTGCGGAGACGTTGGGCCTGGCCCTCGCGACCAATGCCGACCAAGGGCCAGGAGAGTTCACGGCAAGCTTTCACATCCCAGGCTCCGTCGCCCACGTACACGATGCGGTCGAACTCCCGGACGTCGTAGTGGGCCCGCGCGCGGATCAGGGCGGTACGCATGATCTGGGTGCGCACGTGGGAGACATCACAGTATGCAGACGGAAGTTTTTCGAACGGGATGCCGGCGCTGGCGAGTTTGTGCCGAGCCGTGAGCTCCCAATCGCCCGAGGCGATGGCGACCGCGTAACCGGCTCCCAGAGCGGCGTGTACGGCGGCGGCGGCGCCGGCGATCTCGATAGTCCGCTTGTTATGGCGCAGAGCCAGGTCGTCCATGAGGGCGAGTAACCGTTGTTGGACCGCGCGGTCCTCGTCGGGCGTGGGACCGTGACCGCGGGCGCGGGTGACGATTTCGTGCAGGCAACCGTTCGAACTGGCGTGTGTGTAGGACTCCCAGTCGGTGACAATGTCCTTCAGGTTGAGCGCTTGCTCGACGGCCTGGACATAGCAGTTGGTGTCGAGGGACACTGAGTCGGTCAGCGTCCCGTCCATATCGAACATCACCAGCTTCATGCGTGGCCGAGCTTCGTGTAATCGAGGATGGTGTGGCTGATCAGCCCGGCGGCGAGGCAGGCGCGGTCAGTGAGGGGTTCCGGCGGCGAGACGTCCTCGCCGATGCGCCAGATGAGGCGGTGGGTGCCGTCATCGTCGCGCGGACTGAAGAGACCGGGCACAAAGAGCCGGGCGGGCACGGTCAGGCGCAGCGGAGTGTCGGGGCGGCAAGTGGCGGGAAAGTTGACGTTGTGGACCGTGAAACTGTGGAGCGGCGTGGCGGCGAGAAATTTGGGCGCCAGCTTGGCGGCGTGGGCGGCGGAAACTTTCACGGTGGCCAGGAGCTCGCCCTCGACCCGCCCGGTCTCCTTGTGGTGATTGTAGACCGCCTCGGTGACATCCTGCGAGAACGCGACGGCCGGCAGGCCATGGATCGCACCCTCCCAGGCGCCGGCGATGGTGCCACTGGCGAGGACGAAGCCGAGCGAGGCATTCATGCCGACGTTGATGCCGCTGACGACGCCGTCGATCTGGGTGGTGACGAGGTGGGCGAGCGCGATGTTGACGCAATCGCTCGGGGTACCGTCGACCATCCAAGTAGGGCAGCCGAAGCCGCGGTCGCAGACCGTGGAGCGGACGGGTTTGGCGCGGGTCTTGGACGCGCCGGTCCAGCTCTGCTCGGTGAAGGGGGCGACGACATTCACTTCATGACCTGCTCCGATGAGGGCAAAGACCAGTTCATGGAGGAAGATGGTATCGATACCGTCATCGTTGGTGACCAGAAGGTTCATGGAGGCGAACGAGGTGTAAGCGCGATGCGGAAAGCTGTAAGCTTAAAAATGTGGGTTAAACAGGGTAAACAATTAGACGCATGCTGGACTCGTGGGTCGGGGTTTATCCCCGACAGGTATTGGCTCGAACTCTGTAATGTCGGGCGTAAAGCCCGACCCACGAGATCACTGCAGCCACTCTGGAAAAGGCAGGGCATCGTTGGTCATGCCACCAAACCATTGCCAGTCTTCCGAGGCACATTCGTACCAGGGCCACTTCTGGCCGGCCGCGATGAGGCCGGCTCGATATGGGTTTAGGAAAATATAAAGGAAGGTGGGCAGCAATTCATCGGTGGCACGCAGACGATGATCGTAGAAGCTTTCCTGCCATTGCAGGCCTTGCTGGCGGAGCAGCGGTGTCAGTGGGCCTTTGAAGAGGCGCATGGCTTCTGAGAGATCGGCCTTTGGACCCACCGTCATGAGCAAATGAATGTGATCTGGCATCAGCACCAACGTACGGATGTGACACACGTTATAAGCTTCAATTTCGCGCATTTGCGCGAAGATATGCGGCGCAATCGCTGGTTGAATGAGGCCTGAAAATGGGCGCTTCAGGCAGCAAGTAATAAAATAATTGGCCCCCTGCAGGTTATTGCGGCCACGGCGTAGAGCATCGGTCCCTCGATAGATTTTCGGAGAAGTGGGCATACGCAGGGTTCATTCCAAGGCATGTCGGGCGTAAAGTCCGACCCACGTAATTTTTGCGGCTCTGACGTGGGTTAGGGTTTATCCCCGATATCCGAAGTGTCGGGACTCCGCCCACAAAAAAGCCGGAGGCGCGAACGCCTCCGGCTGGGAGATAAGATGACTGGGGCGGGTTACGCTTGGGGAGCGTCAGCCGGGGCCGCAGGCTCGGCGGCGGGAGCGCCGCCGGCCTGCTTCTGGGCCTCGAGATCCTTCATCGCGGCCTTGCGCGAGAGGCGGACCTTGCCGGAACGCTCATCGATGCCGATGCACTTCACGGTGATCGACTCGCCCATCTTCACAACATCCTCGGTGCGGCGCACGCGGAAGTCCGCGAGTTCGCTGATGTGGCAGAGGCCTTCCTTGCCGGGGAGGCATTCGACGAAGCAGCCGAACTCCTTGATGCCGGTGACGCGCCCGGTGTAGATCTTGTCGATCTCGATCGGGCTGCCGCCACCACCGCCGCCGGGGCCGGAGCCGCCGCCGCAGAGGCTGTCGACTTCCTTGATGGCGCGGGCCATGGCGTCGCCGTTGTTGGAGTAGATGAAGACCTTGCCGGAGTCGTCGTCGGCGATGTCGATCTGCGCGCCGGTCGTCTCAGTGATGCGACGGATGGTCTTGCCACCAGGCCCGATGAGCAGGCCGATCTTTTCGGGATCGATCTGGATCGTCTGGATGCGGGGCGCGTACTTCGACAGGTCGGCGCGGGGCGCGGGCAGCGCGGCCATCATGGTGCGTAGGATCTCGATGCGAGCATCGCGAGCCTGGAAAATCGCGGTCTTGGCGATTTCGAAGGGCAGGCCGTTGATCTTCAGGTCGAGCTGGAAGCCCGTGATACCCTTGGTCGTGCCGGCCACCTTGAAGTCCATGTCGCCGAAGTGGTCTTCCTCACCGAGAATGTCGGTGATGGTGGTCCACTTGGTGATGGCGCCATTGGCATCCATCTCGGTCATCAGACCGCAGGAGATACCGGCCACCGGGGCGATGATCGGCACGCCGGCGTCCATGAGGGCGAGACAGCCGCCGCAGATCGAAGCCATCGAGGTCGAGCCGTTGGAGGCCATGATCTCGGAGACGACGCGGATGGAGTAGGGGAACACGTCCTCGGCAGGGAGCACCGGCACGAGCGAGCGCTCGGCGAGGGCACCGTGGCCGATTTCGCGGCGGCCCGGGCCGATGAAACGGCCGGCTTCACCGACCGAAAACGGCGGGAAGTTATAGTGGAGAATGAAGCTCTTCGACGTGGCGCCGCCGGTGAGGCCGTCCATGTCTTGGGCTTCCTTCGTCGGCCCGAGGGTGACGATGGCGATGTTCTGCGTGTCGCCGCGCTGGAACATAGCGGAACCATGCACGCGGGGCAGCACGCCGACCTGGGCGCTCAGCGGACGCATGGCCTTCGCGTCGCGGTGGTCGGAGCGGGTGCCCTTGGCGAGCACGGTAGCGCGGTAGGCTTTGTATTGGAGATCTTCGAAGACGACGTTGAGGTCGACATCGCTGAACCGGCCGGCACCCAGCTCGATGGTGAGGGCGGCATGCGCCTCGGCCTTGAGCAGCTTGATGTTGGCGGAACGGATGGCCTTTTCGTGGCCGAAGATGGCCGCGGAAACGCGCTCAGCGGGGACGACGCGCTCAATGATGGCGCGGGCCTCGGGCGTGGCGCCGACGAGGGCGAAGTGGGCCTTCTTTTTGCCGGCGAGGGAGACGAGCTCCTTGATGGCGGCGATGATCGGCTGGATGGACTCATGACCGAATGTCAGGGCCTCGACGAACTTCTCCTCGGAGATCTGGTCGGCGGAACCCTCGATCATCAGCATGTCTTTCGAGTTGCCGACGTAGATGAGGTCGAGGGAAGACGAATACATCTGCTCGATCGTGGGGTTGGCGACGAACTTGTCTTCGATCAGGGCGACGCGGACGCAGCCGATTGGCCCGTTCCACGGAATGTCGGAGATCGCGAGGGCGGCGCTGGCGCCGTTGACCATCGCGATGTCGGAGTCGTTGATCAAATCGGCGGACAGGAGCGTGCCGATGATCTGCACTTCATTGAGGAAACCCTCGGGGAAGAGCGGGCGGCAGGGACGGTCGCAGAGGCGGGAGATCAGGATCTCGCGCTCGGAAGGACGGCCCTCGCGCTTGAAATAACCGCCGGGAAAACGGCCGGCCGCGGCATACTTGTCGCGGTAGTCGCAGGTGAGCGGGAAGAAGTCCTGGCCGGGGCGCATGGTGGTCGCGGCGCAGGCGGTGACGAGGACGTTGGTCTCGCCGACGTTGACGTTGACGGCGCCGCCAGCGAGCTGGGCGATGGAGCCGGTGGAGAAGGTGAGCCCGAGGCCGGGCACGGTGACATTATGTTTCTGATTCATTTCGAGTTTCGGATTCGGATTCGGATTGCGGATACGGACAGCGCAGGCGTTGGGCCTGCTGGTTGGCTAGCGAAGGCAGGCGTTCAAGCCGGCCGTGCCGCGGCAATGGGCCGCGGGCGATTGGATTCTAGGAACCCACTTGGTCTCCCCGTACTTGACGCGAGAGATTTCCGTTTGCCGCCTGGTGGCGGGTTTGCCGGGGGCGGCAAACGGAAATGTCCCGATCGAAGGTGCGAGAGTCAGTAAAGACAATGGGCGACCCGCGGATCGGGTCGCCCATGTGACAAAGTTGGTTATTTGCGCAAATTCAGCTTCTGAAGCAGTTCGCTGTACTTTGGCAGGTCGTGCTTCTTGAGGTAATCGAGCAGCTTGCGACGGCGGCTGGCCATCTGGAGCAGACCGCGGCGCGAGTGGAAGTCCTTGCGATGCGTGCGCAGATGTTCAGTCAAATGATTGATCCGGGCGGTCAGCAGCGCGACTTGGACTTCGGATGAACCGGTGTCCTTGTCGTGCGTTTTGTATTCGGCGATGATTTCGGGTTTAACGACTGTAGGCATGGTTTATAGGCTGAGGGTTACATAACTGTAGGGAACCCTCGCGGGCTCCGTGCCACCCGCCCCGCCCCGAAAATCGGAGTAAAGCCGGCGTCACCGTTTCCATCCGGCGGAATGCCGGACCAGTCATGGTGGGAACCCGCAACCGACGGATTCTCACTAACGCAAGGAGGCAGAATCCAAAACCGCCGGCAGTGGCGCAAGCGTATTTTTCACTCTGGTGGACAGTTCAGCCCGAGCGAAGGTTGAGCGACCTAATGCCCTCACACCCAGGTAATTGACGGATGCGGTCGACGATCTCACCGCGATGATGAAAGAGTTCAGTCTTAACCACGGCATGGGAGACCATGATTGTCAGCTTGGCCTTCTCGACTTGGAGCGCATGGGAATAGGCGGCATTGGGCGCTCCGACGAGGGCGACCCAGTGATCCCGGATGGTCTGTTCGGCGGAGGGCCGCCCGATCTGGTGTTTGATCATCAGCTCCTCAATCAGGCCGGCGAGAGGCTGGGTGGCGCGCTTCACCTGGCGGCGGGGCTCCTCGAACGGTACCCCGCGCAAATCGCCGACGAGTTCTTCGGCGAGTTTGCTGAAATGATGGGGTTCCTTGGGCGGCATGAGAATCAGTTCCAATCCGGAATTGCCACAACGAGACGCAAAGAGATGCAAAAACCCGATCCAGAATCTGAAGCTATAACCGTTGCTGCACCCATCGGCGCGATGGAGGAAGGGCCGGAGCGTCCGACACCCTTGGGCCTATTTATGGCTATCACGATCGGGGGGCGGTCCGGTAGTCGGCTTCGTAGAGCCGGCTGTAACGGACAAACGCACTGAAGGCCGTGGCCCACGCGATGTAGAAACCGGGATAGCCGTCGAGGAAACCGAGTTTCAGCACATACGCGCGGAAGAAACGCCAGGCGGGCCGGAGGATCGCGGCAAAGAGCGAAAAGTGCCGGTCGTTTTCCTTTTGCTGACGCATGAAGAGATCGGCGAACGGATTGATCTTCGAAACGTGGCGCGCGAGGGTTGGGAAGGAATAGTGATGCAGATCGCCGGTGAGCGTGGCAACGGGACCGTCGCACTCGACTTTCTCGTGGACAATGGCATCGCCACCCCAGCGCGCGCGGCCGACCTGTAACAGACGGAGGCTGAGGTCGGGATACCAGTCGCCATGGGTGATCCAGCGGTCAATGAACCAAACCTTGCGCGGAAAGCGTGCGCCGGCGAACGAGTCGCGATCGGCGCGGGCGAAGAAGGCGGTGAGTGACTCGCGCAGCGCGGGCGAAACTTCCTCATCGGCGTCGAGCGACAGCACCCAAGGCTGCTTTGCGAGCGCGAGTGCGGCATTTTTCGTGTCGCGGTAACCGTGCCACGACAGGTTGTGCACGAGGGCGCCGGCATTGTGGGCGAGGGTGTCGCTATCGTCGGTGGTGTCGTTGAGCGCGACGACCATCTCGCTGACCCAGCCCGAGACGCTCGCGAGGCAGCGTGGCAGGGTTTGCGCCTCGTTCTTGGCGATGATGATGACGGATAGCGGGAGGGGAGAAACCACTAGGTGGACACTAAATGACACTAATCCGGAGCGAGGAAGCCGAAATGTCATTTCGGATCAGAACGGTTGGCCACAAAGCGGCACAAGGCGGCGAGCGCTGAGTCGAATTCCGCCGTTAGTAGGTCGGAGTTTACCCCGCTATCCGCGGGCCGTGAATTTTGGATATCGGGCGTAAAACCCGACCCACGCGCCTCGGAGAATGCTAGATCTTTCCCACGAGGGAGCGCGGGATTTGGTAGAGATAGCCGCATGACCGCCAGGCGCGGACGAGCGCTTTCTTTGCGGCGCCCGCACGGAAGATAATAAAATTGAGCAAGGCCAGCAGCGTAAAACCGAGCACCTTGAAGGTGTTGCCCACAAATCGGCCGAAGAGATAGCCAATGGCGCCGGCCTGGCCCGCGCGATCGATCACGCGGGAGCGGGCGGAGTCGAAGGCATGGCGCGTGGCATATCTCAGCGTGGTGCGGTTGGCAGGCATCTGGTGCTGCACGACGGCGGCGGGGGAGAACCAGACTTGGAGGCCTACTGCGCGCACGCGACGGATCATCTCACTGTCACCGCCAGAGAAATAATTACCCGCGGCCCGGTCGAGGGCGGTGTGAAACATCCCAACCCGATCAAACACCCATCTGGGAAACGCGAGGTTTGCGCCCATCGGGGAATCCTTGGCCTCGAGCGGACCGGCGTCGGCACGGAACGCCAATGGGGAATGCCATTCGGCGACCCAGTCCGGGAGACCGTGGGGGAAAACAGGAACGACTTCGCCGCCCACTGCGCCGATGAGATGGGCTTGATCGGCGAGGAGCGGGGCGGTGAGTTGGGCGAGCCAGTCCGGCTGGACGAGAATGTCGTCGTCGGCGAAGACGATGATGTCGCCGCGGGCCTCGCGAATGGCGCGGTTGCGGCCGTAATCGAGGCCCTGCTTGGTCTCCAGAAGGTAGCGTGGCGCGGGCTGGGCTTGGGCGAACTCGGCGACGACGGCGCGGGTGTGGTCGGTGGAGTTGTTGTCGATCACGAGCACCTCGAAGTGGTGGTTCGGGAATAGCTGCCCGGCGATGCCGGCGAGGGTCTGGCGCAGGAAATCCGCGCGATTATACGTCGGAATGGCGACGGTGAGTTTGAGGGAGTCGGCCGGGAAAGTCATGCGAACGGTTCCTGTTCATGCCGGGGGAACGGTTGCCCGCAAAGAAAAAGCTTCCCGCCCGGCGGCGCATGGCGTGGATTCAAGCCATGGCTTTCAAGCACTGGCCCCTCGTGCGCGACGTCCGCTTCGCCCAGAAATGCGGTCGCTTTCTGCGCGGCGCGCGCAAGCGCCGGCCGGATTTGAACTGGGATGAGTTTCACCGCGTGGCCCGGCATTTCAAAACCGACGACATGGGCAGTTTTCCCGAGCGCGGATTGCTTTTCCAACTGGCCAGTGATGCACCGGCCGGTGCGCAGGTGGTCGAGGTGGGCTCGTGGATGGGCGCCTCGACCTGCTTTCTGGCTGCGGGACTGAAAGGGCCGGCGGCAAAGATTTTTGCGGTGGATAATTTCCAGGGTCTCTCCACCTGCGGCGAGGACGCGGCATGGTACTCCCGGCATTTCCAGAAGCTCGGTTCGACGAGCACGTTGGATATTTTTAAGGGCAACTTCGCGGCCCTTGGACTGTCGGCGCGGGCCGATCCGGTGGTGAGTGATTCGCTGACCGCGGCGCAAAACCTTGCGGCGAAGATCGGCACGATTGACCTCATTTTTATTGATGGCGACCACTCTTACGAAGCGTGCCAGGCGGACATCGCCGCGTGGGCGCCGTACGTGAAGCGCGGCGGCGTGATTGCGTTTCACGATTTCGGCAGCCGCGCGAGCGGCGTGACGCAGGCGATTTTCGAGGCGATCAAGGCCGGCCAGTTCGCCGAGATCGTCGGCGTGGCGAACACGATCATCGCGTTCCGGAGGTAGGTCGGGGTTAAGCGTGCTTTAATTAAAGGTGCGGACGGAAATGCAATCGTAGCCACGAGCGTGAGCGAGTGGAACAGCTTCTCCACTCAGTCACGCTCGTAGCTACATTTTCCTTCGAATCGCTCTAGCCCCGAGGAGTATTTCGGAATATCGGGCATAAAGTCTGACCCACGTCTTCATCTTGGCGCTAGCTGGGCAGCGATGGCGGCGAAGACTTCATCCTCGGTGAGTTTTCGCACGCAGTAACTGCGATAGGAATTGCCGGGCTCGCAGGGTGTCGGCGTGGCCGCAGTGCCGAGGCATACGCAGGGCAAAGTAGTTTGCAGCACGGTTTGGCGCGGACCGAGAGGGCGCCAGATCGTGGCGTTCTGGGAACCAAAGAGGGCGACCACGGGCGTGCCAACGGCGGCAGCGATGTGCATCGGGCCGCTGTCGTGGCAGAGAAAAAGATCGAATTGCGCGAGCAGACCGGCGAACTGCCCCACGGTGAGCTGCTGCTCCAAGGCGATAAGATGGGATTTCGCGTGCTCGCGAATCTGTTTCACGAGCGCCTGCTCGCCGGGACCGGCGACGACGAAGACCTGGGCATTAAGTTCGTCCTGCAGGCGGTCGCAGACGGCGGCGAAACGTTCGGGTGGCCAGATGCGGTACGGACTGCGGCTGCCGGGGTGCAAGAGCACCTTTTTTGGGGAGGCGAAAGGCGCGGGGCGAGAGGTGAGAGGGGCGGAATTCGAAGGTCGGAGATCGGAGATCGGTGCCGAATTTGGCGATCGCTGGTCGGAGGTCGCAGATCGTAGAGAAGAAACCGGACGCCCGAGGAGTTTGGCGCTCGAGGCTAAATCGGCGGGACGGGGGACGAGGCGGACTTCACGCGAGACGACGGGCACGCCGATGGCGGGGAGTAGCGCGAGGTAGGTCTCGGTGATGTGATGCGAGTCGTAGAAGTCGTTGGTGACCTTCGCGACGTGGGTGTAGAAACTTCCGTAGCGAAACGGGATGAGCTCGCGGTTAAACGTGGCGCGGACGAGGGCGCCGGTCAGGCGGGTGACGAGGGCGGTTTTCTCGGTGTTGTCGAAGTCGAGGACATGCGTGAAGCGTGCCCGACGTAGCGTGCGAATGAAGCTGAGCCAGGGGATGAGACTTTTGGGGAACGCGAGCGAGGCGTTCACGTCGGGATTGAGCGCGAGGATGCCGGTGTAACCGGCTTCGGTGAGCACGGTGATCTGGGCGTCGGGCCAGTGCAGCCGGAGGTTGCGCAGAACGCTGCCGAGCAGGACGACATCGCCAAGGTAGCGGCGACGGATGACGAGCACGTGGGGCGAAACGTCGGTCATGCGATTAGACCGAGCTGTGTTGGCGGTCGTAGAGCGACTTGTAGAGTGGGCTCGCCTCGTAGAGCTGGGCATGCGTGCCGGTGGCCACGACCTGGCCTCGGTCGAATACGAGGATCATCGAGGCGTCGCGGATGGTGCTGAAGCGGTGCGCGATGATCAGCACGGTCTTGCCGACGACGAGTTTCTTGAGGGCTTCCTGAATGAGCTGCTCGCTCTGCGAATCGAGCGCGGATGTGGCTTCGTCGAGAATCAGGATGGGGGCGTTGCGGAGGAAGGCGCGGGCGAGGGCGAGCCGTTGTTTCTGTCCGCCGGAGAGGAGGACCCCGCGTTCGCCGACCATGGTTTCGTAACCCTGCGGCATCGTCTGGATGAAATCATCGGCGTGGGCATCGAGGGCGGCCGCGACCACTTGCTCGCGGGTGGCGTCGGCGCGGCCGAGCAGGAGATTGTTGTAGATGGTGTCGTTGAACAGGACGGGGTCCTGGGATACGATGGCGATGTTACGGCGCAGATCGGCGAGGCGCATCACGCGCACGTCGTGGCCATCGATCGTGACGCGGCCGGAAGTGGCCTCGTAAAAACGCGGGACGAGGTTGGCGAACGTGCTCTTGCCCGCGCCGCTGGGGCCGACGAGGGCGCAGACGGTGCCGGCGGGAATCTCGGCGGTGAGGCTGTGCAGGACAGGTTCGCCAGGATTGTAGGCGAAGGTTACGCCTTCGAAGGCGACGCGGCCGGCGAGTCGGCCGACGTAGACGGGTTGGGCGGGGTCCTGGATGATGACGGGCTCGTTGAGCACGACCTCGAGGCGGTCGAGGGCGGCGAGACCGCGTTTGTACTCGTTGTTCATCGCGCCGAGTTTCTTGATCGGCTCATAGCTGAAATAGAGCGCGGTGATGATGGCGACGAAGGTCGATTCGTTGATCCCGGTGTCGTAGGCAAAGACGAGGGTCACGGCGATGCCGGCGGCGGCGATCACCTCGATGGCGGGGGTGAGGGCCTGAACGTATTTGGCGATCTTGATCTGCGAAGTGATCAAGTCGTGACTCGCCTCGGCGAAGCGCTTGGTCTCGCGCTCCTCCAGGCCGAAGGCACGGACTTCGCGAGCGGCGGAAAGATTCTCGGCGAAGCGCGTCGTGACGAGGCCGAGGTTGGTCTGGAGCTGGTAGGCGCGCTTGATGACCTTCTTGCCGACATAACGGACGGGCAGGACGGCGAGCGGGACGAGCGCGATGCTCGCCAGCACGAGCCAGACACCCTGGTCGCCGAAGGCAAAGAAGACGAGCGTACCGAGGGTCGCAACGAGTTGCACGGGCTGCTTGACGCCGTCGCTGGCGAGGGTGGTGAGCGTGTTCTGGAGCTGGCCAGTGTCGGACATGCCGCGGGAAATGAGGTCGCCGGCGGCCTTGCCGTGGACGAACGAGAGCGGGAGTTGCTGGAGCTTGCGGAAGTAGTCGGTGCGAATCGCCTCGAGGATTTTCACACCGCTCAGCTGGATGTAGTAGCTGTTGAGATAGCCGCTGACCGCACGGAGCAGGAACGCCACAGGGATGGTGGCGGCAATGAGGATGACCGTGGAAAGCGGCAGGCCCACGTGCACGCGGTCGAAGATGACGGGGAAGACGTACTTGATCAGCGCGGGTAGGCTGACACCGTTGGTCAGGGCGAAGAGCACCGCATAGAAAATCGCGGCGATGAGCGTACGACGAACGGGGCGAAGGTAGCGGAGATAGGGACGGAAGCGGCGCATGCGGGGTCGGCTTAGAGCACGCTGGGGGGCGGCGGTGCCGCGATCAATCCTTAGACGAACGCACGTCCAGGGCGTCGCGGAGGCCGTCGCCGAGGAAATTGAGCGAGAACAGCGTGAGCGAAAACACCGTGCCCGGAAAAACCAGCAGCCACCAGAACTCCTCCATCTTTTCGGCGCCGTCCTTGATCAGCGCGCCCCACGAACTCATGGGTGGCTGCACGCCAAGGCCGAGAAAGCTGAGAAACGCCTCGAGCAGCATCACGGATGGCACGGTCAGCGTGGAGTATACGATGATGGGGCCGAGAACATTGGGGATAATGTGGCGGAAGATAATGCGGCGGCGACTGTAGCCGAGGGAGCGGGCGGCCTCGATGAACTCCATGCGCTTGATCGAGAGGACCTGGCCGCGGACGATCCGGGACATCGTGAGCCACTCGACGGCGCCGATGGCCGCGAAGAGGAGCACCATGTTACCCACGCCCTGAAAGCCATTCACGTGGAGGCTGTCACGGAGCCAAGCGTCGAGTTTTTCCGACGGCGTCTTCATGAAGACCATGAGCAGGATCACGAAAATCGTGAAGGGCAGCGCGTACATGATGTCCACGATGCGCATCATTACGCGGTCGATTTTGCCGCCGAGAAAGCCGGCGACGGCTCCGTAGGTCACGCCGATGGTCAGGGCGACAAAGGTCGCGATCAGGCCGACCATGATGGAGATGCGACCGCCGTAGAGGATGCGCGCGAACAGGTCGCGGCCGAGCGTATCGGTGCCGAGCCAGTGGTGCGCGTTGGGCGCCACGGCGCCGAGGTCGAGATTCTGATCCTGGTAAGTCTGCGAAAACCACGGACCGCAGACGCAGAGCAACGTCAGCACGAGGAGCAGAAGGCCCCCGGCCACGGCCAGTTTGTTTTTGCGCAGTCGGGACCACGCATCGTGCCAGGGCGAGGAACCCTGCTCGAGTTGCTCGGGCGTGACGTCCGCGGAGGGGAGGGTTTTCGGAGAAAGGGAAGGCATCGGGCTAACCGCGAATTACGCGAAGGGACGCGAAGGAACAGGCTTGGAGTTCGGATTCATGCGCGTGATTCGCAGGCAAAAAAAATCACTCAAATTTCAGCTTGGGGTTGAGCCAAACCTGGACGACGTCGACGGCGAGATTCAGCCCGATGAGGAGGGTCGCGTAGAGGATGACGGTGCCGAGGACGAGGGTGTAGTCGCGGTTGAAGGCGCTGTTGACGAATTCACGGCCGAGGCCGGGGATTTGGAAAATCGTCTCAATGACGAATGAGCCGGTGAGGATGCCGGCGATGGCCGGGCCGAGAAATGAGACGACCGGCAGCAGGCCGCCGCGCAGCGCGTGACGAAAAATCACGCGGGTCTCGGAGGCGCCCTTGGCCCGCGCGGTGCGGATGTAATCCTGATTGAGGACCTCGAGCATGCCGCCGCGCGTGAGCCGGGCGACATAGGCGGCGTAGACGCAGCCAAGGGTCAGGCACGGCAGGGTGCGGCTGCGGATCAGGTTGGCGAGGGAGTCCTGATCCTTGAACACATCGCTCCAGGAAACCCAGCCGGAGGCGGGGAACAGGCCAAAGTGGATCGCGAACGCGAGCACGAGCAACGGGCCGAGCACGAAGGTGGGCACGCAGATGCCGATCATCGCGGAGGAGGAGCAGAAATAATCGATCCAGGTATTGCGCTTGATCGCGGCGAGGACGCCGAGGGTGAGGCCGATGGCGAGGGCGATGACGAGGGAGACGAGGCCGAGCTCGAGTGAGGTCGGCAGCTTGTCACCGATGATCTCGTTGACGGTGCGGTTGGGATACTTGAAGGAGGGGCCCAGGTCGCCATGCAGGACGACTTTACCCAAGTAACCGAAGTATTGCTGCCAGATCGGCTTATCCAGATCGTAAGCGCGCTCGAGGTTGCGCATGACCTCAGGGGTGACGGCCTTTTCCGCCGTGAACGGGCCGCCCGGCACGAAGCGGATCATGAAGAACGTCGCTGTAACGATAATGAAGAGAACGGGGATCGTCTCGAGGATGCGGCGGGCGATGAAACGAAGCACGGTGAAATTAAGAGGAAAGAATCACGGAAGCAGAAGCCCAAAGCCGCGGCCGGCTAAAAGCAGTAAGGCGGTTTGTCATTGCGAGAAGCCCGCGAAGTGGACGACGAACCCCTCCAGGTGGATCGACGCGTGCGGCGGCGCCAGGCTCGCGACGACAAGGCTGCTCACGGCATGACGATATCGGCGTACTTCCAGGGGTAATTGTCCAGGGGCGTGCTATAGAACCCCTTGACCCGCGGGCTGATCAGCCGGGCGCGCGTGTAGTAAAAAAGCGGGATGATCGGCATCTCATCGATGAGAATTTTTTCCATCTTCTGATAAATGGCGAAGCGGGCGGGGTTGTTGGGCGCGTCGAGGGCGCTATGGAGCAGGCGATCGTATTCGGGGCTGCCCCAATTGCTGTCATTGTTGCCGCCATTCGTTTCCCACAGGTCAAAAAACACGTGCGGGTCAATGTAATCGGCGATCCAGCCCGCGCGCTGAAACTGGAAATTACGGGAGTGCTGGTCGTCAAGGTAGACCTTCCACTCCTCGTTCACGAGGGTGATGTCCACGTTGAGGTTCTTGCGCCACATCTGCTGCAACGCCTCGGCGATGGTCTTGTGTTTCTCGAGCGTGTTGTAGAGCAGCTCGACCCTCGGAAAGCCCTGGCCGTTCGGGTAACCCGCTTCGGCCAGCAAACGTCGCGCCTCGGTAAGGTCGGCCTTGAAAGTGTGTTCGCTGCGGTAACCGAGGAGGTTCTGCGGGACGAAATTGTAGGCGGGCAGTTCGTCCGCGAGCGTGACGTTCTTCACGAGGCTCTCTCGATTCACGGCCAGCGCGAGAGCGCGGCGCACACGGACGTCGTCGAATGGTTTCCGGGCAACGTTGAAGCGATAGAAGTAAAGCCCGTCGTAAGGATCCACGCGGACGGATTCGGGATGGTCGCGGCGATAGATCGCCAGCTTGGTGAGCGGCACCTCGTTGGTGATGTCGAGCTGGCCGGTGCGGAACATGCGCTCCTCGGTGTCGGCGAGCTCGGTGGGATAGAAATCAATCTCGTCAATTTTCACCCGGGCCCGGTCCCAATAGGTCGGTGAACGCTCGGCGATGATGATTTGGTTGGGCCGCCACTCCTTCAGAATGTACGGGCCGTTGCCGACGAAGTTTTCGGGCCGCGTCCAAGCCGTGCTGCGCCGGGTCATGCCGCCGAATTTTTTTACCGTGGAAATGTGCACGGGATACCACGCGTAGTGATTCATGGCATGCAGTAGGAAAGGCGCGGGCTGGAGGAGGGTGATGACGAGCGTGTGGGGGTCAGGCGCCGCGAACCCGACCTTCGAGAAGTCGGTGGTCTTGCCCTCGTAATACTCCTTCGCGCCGCGCACGTGATTGAAAAGCATGTAGGCATACTGGCTGGCGAGGGCGGGGGTCAGGACGCGCTGGTACGACTGCACGAAATCCTCCGCGGTGATCGCATCGCCGTTGGACCATTTGCCGTCGGCGCGAAGGTGGAACGTATAGATCAGGCCGTCGGGCGAGATCTCCCACCGATCCGCGGCGCCGGGGATGATGTTCATGTCGGGGTCTTCCGAGACGAGGCCCTCGGAGAAAGTCTGGATCAGCCGGTATTCCACTGTGCCTGTGACAATCGCCGGATCGATGTCCTGGGGTTCGGCGCCGTTGCCATAGCGCAGGACCTTGCGCAGGGCCGTCCCGTTGGCGGCGAGGCTGGGTTTATCCCTCGCGCAGCCAGCGAACAGCAAGGCGGCAGCCCCGAGGAGCAGTACAAAGCGTTTCAACATGTCGACATCAGAGCGGGCCGCCGGAAGGGCGCAAGCGGCCAGACCGCCTGAGTTCGGCGGCCGCAACCTGAGATCGCGTCAGTCGGGTGCTGGGCAGCGGGACTTTGCGCCAGCTGCACCGTTAGGGGCAGGTGAAACCCTGCTTGGCTTAGTCAAGCGGTGCGCACCGCATCCCGCGCGCGAGTCGCTGCTCCAGCGTGTCGAATTCGGCCGCGCGGGAGGGGGGTAACGATGCGGAAAACATCGAACATTAAAACTGGTTTTCACCTGATTTGACGGCCGGTGGACTGGGGAGCAAAAAATCAGAGTTGGGGCCCCCCCTCGGAACGCTCTCGCACTGCATTGGCTGATGCTCCGGTGTAAAATTAAAAATTGACGGCCGTGTAACCGGGCGAAAGGTCGGGACGATCAACGCCAATATCCGAAAATTATGACCATCAACACGAACTTGGACGAAAAGCTGGACGGCCTCTTTGAAGACGTCGTCAAACGCAACCCGGGTGAGGCCGAATTTCACCAGGCTGTCCACGAAGTGTTCGAATCACTCGGGCCGGTGCTGGTCAAATATCCCGAATTCGGCGAGCACAAGATCATCGAGCGCATCTGCGAACCGGAGCGACAGATTATTTTCCGCGTGCCGTGGCAGGACGATCACGGCGAAGTGCAGATCCACCGGGGTTTCCGGGTCGAGGTCAACAGCGCCCTGGGGCCTTACAAGGGCGGACTGCGTTTTCATCCCTCGGTCTATCTGGGGATCATCAAGTTTCTGGGTTTCGAGCAGCTCTTCAAGAATGCCCTGACTGGCATGCCGATCGGCGGCGGCAAAGGTGGATCGGATTTCGATCCCAAAGGCAAGTCGGACGCGGAGATCATGCGTTTTTGCCAGAGCTTCATGACGGAGCTTTACCGGCATCTGGGCGAATACACCGACGTGCCGGCGGGCGATATCGGCGTCGGCACGCGGGAGATCGGCTATCTGTTTGGCCAGTACAAGCGGATCACCAACCGCTACGAGTCGGGCGTGCTAACCGGCAAAGGTCTCAACTGGGGCGGCGCCCGCGCCCGCACAGAAGCCACAGGTTATGGCGCGGTTTTTTTCCTGAACGAGATGCTGGCGGTGCGGAAAGACTCTTTGGGCGGCAAGACCTGTGTGGTTTCCGGGTCGGGCAACGTCGCCATTTACGCCGTTGAGAAGCTACAGAAACTGGGGGCCAAAGTGGTGGCCTGCTCCGATTCCGGCGGCTTTATCCATGACAAGAAAGGCCTCGATCTGGCGTTGATCAAGCAACTCAAGGAAGTGGAAAGGCGGCGGATCTCAGATTACGTCTCCCATCACCCGCACGCCCATTATGTCGCCAAAGGCAACGTGTGGGACATCCCCTGCGCCGTGGCGCTGCCGTGCGCCACGCAGAACGAACTGAACGGCAAAGATGCGGCCACCCTGGTCAAGAATGGCTGCATCGCTGTCGCCGAGGGCGCGAACATGCCGACAACTCCGGAAGGGGTGCGGGTCTTCCTCAAGGCCGGCATCGCGTTTGGCCCCGGCAAGGCCGCCAATGCCGGCGGCGTGGCCACCTCGGCTTTGGAGATGCAACAGAACGCCAGCCGTGACGTCTGGGATTTCGAATATACCGAAAAGAAACTGGCCACGATTATGCAAGGTATCCACCAGCGTTGCTACGAGGCGGCGGAGGAATTCGGGGTGCCGGGCAACTACGTCAAAGGCGCCAACATCGCCAGCTTCATCAAGGTCGCCCAGGCGATGGTGGCTCTGGGGTTGATTTGAGGTGAGGCGCAGCGTGACGGCTAAAGCAGGCTCGGGCTTTAATGCCTAATGTTTGGCTGAGGCCGTCGACGAGTGAGGCGGCCGGCGAGGTGGCTGACGGTCACCGTCCGTGCCCTGGTGTCGTTGCTGGCCGCGCCGGTGGTGGCCCTCCGAGTGGACGGCGAAGGGCGAGTTTTGAACTCCGCGAGGGCAATCTGCACGTGACCTTTGGAGTCCTAAGATCCTCGAAAGACAGCGTGATGAAGGCCGGCAGTGTCCAACGGGAAGGTTCACATCGTCCAGTGAGGGAACCCAACAAAAACGATTTTCGCTACGACAGGCAGCCGACAAACACGACGTCGCTGTCGGTGACCGGGACATGCGGCATGACGCGGGTGTTGAACCCAATGTAATCGTTGATGTTGGTCATCGCCGTCGTCTTTCCCGCGACGTTGAAGGCGAAGGTTGGTATGGAAGTGATGTCCGCGAGTGGGACGCCTTGCAGATGGATGCCGTCCGGGTTGCCGGGCTCGAGACCCATTATTTCGAATTCGTCGCCAGGAAGGCTAGGGTCTTTTTTTCGCCAGAACTGGCGGGAGCCGGGCCCTCAAATTCTTCCGGGGCCAGGACGTTGGTGCTCGCGAGCATCCGCGCGGGGGAAGGAACAGGTGCGGTGCGCGGCGAGCGCGAGCGACGTGAGGCAGGCAGCGGCGAGCAGCAGGACCTCACTTTTCCCGGAGGAAAACATCCTGGTAGAAACGGGTCCAAAGCGGGTCCTGATGCCACCCCTGAACCGTCGGACGCATCAGCCAGTTTGTGGCGTTGAAATACACGGGCGCCAGCGGGCATTCCCCCAGCAGGCGCGTCTCCGCCTCGCGCAGGAGGCCCGCCTGTTGCGCGGCAGTAGGCGCGGCGATGGCCTGGGCGACTAACGCATCATACCGGGCATCGCTCCAGTGGGGATAGTTGCCAGGCGAATCCGTCACGAAGTCACCGAGCAGATTGGCGGCGTCGGCGACGTCGGGAATGGCGGTGATGAAACCGATGTCGTAACGACCATCGCGCAGCGCGGCGACATGCACGCGGGCCTCGCGCGTGACGAGGGTAACGTCGATGCCGAGCGCCTTTTTCCACATCGCCTGGATCGCTTCGGTGACCGACGTACTCACCGGCCAGCTGGACAGCTCCAGTCGCGGAAAGCCGCGCCCACCAGGAAAACCGGCCTCGGCGAGCAGCTGACGGGCAATTGCGCTCTCTTCGGCGGGGTCGTCGGTGAGGGGAAGGTCGTGGTCAGCGGGCTCGCGCAGGGCGAATGGGACGAGACGATGGGCAGGTTCCTGGCCGCCGCGCATGACGCGTTCGACGATTTTGCGGCGGTCGAGCGCGAGCGAGAGCGCGCGGCGGACGCGGACATCGTTGAGGGGTGCCTTGGTGGTGTTGAAGGCGAGGTAACGCGTCTCGGCCAGCGGTGCATGATGGGCTTCGGCACTTTGCTCGGCCCGGTAGGCGTCGAGCTTGGAGACGGGGATCGCCATCGTGACGTCCAGCTGGCCCGCGCGAAAGGCACGCTCCTCGGCGTCGCCGTTGTCGAAGGCGATGAACTGGATCTCATCGAGGCGGATGTGGGCCGCGTTGTGGTAAGTGGGGTTTTTCTTCACGACAATGCGCTGGTGCGGCCGCCACTCGGCGAGGGTGAACGCGCCGTTGCCGACGAAATGTTCGGGGCGGGTCCAGTAACGACCGAATTTCTCCACGACCGGGAGATAAACGGGAATCCACGGCCCGCTGGCAACGTAGGCGAGAAAGCGCGGCATCGGGTGCTCCAGCGTGACCACGAGCGTCTGCGCGTCGGGCGCGTGAAATCCCACTTGGGCAAAATCCGTGAGCTCGCCACTGGCGTAAGCGCGCGCGTTTTTCACCATGAAAAGCAGCGGGGCCTTGGGTGCAGCGGTCGCGGGCGTGAGCACCCGCCGATAGGAGGCGATGAAATCCGAGGACGAGACCAGCACGCCGTTGGACCAATGCGCGTCGTGGCGAAGGTGAAACGTGTACGTCAGGCCATCGGATGAGAGCTCCCAGCTTTCGGCCGCGGCGGGGTGAGGCGGAGCATTGTCGGGCGAAGGTGCGACCAGGCCCTCGCTCAGCGCGCGGATGATGAAGAGCTCATCGGGGAGGGAGGCGATAGCGGGATCGAGATCAGCGGGTTCGTTGCGCTGGCTGATGCGGAGGACCTGCGCGGCGACCTTGCCCGGCGTTGGCGCCGCTGAGGCGGAAAGAGGGGAGGGAGTCTGTTTCGCGCAGCCGGTGAGCAAGACGAGAGCGAGGAGGGCGCTGACGGCGAGGGGGGAGCGCGTTAACCTCAACGCGCTGGGGGGACCGCGCGTTTCAAACCAGCGTCTTGAGGCCAAGCCGCTCCACCTTCCGACCTCACTCTTCCAGCCAGACATGCTTGTAAGGATGGTGATCAAGGAGCGTGGGGTGCCAGCCTTTGACGGACGGCTGCAGGAGGAAGACATGGGTGTTGTAATAGAGCGGGATGATCGGGGCGGCGGCGAGCATCAGGGATTCGGCCTGCTTCAGTTGGTTCGCGCGTTCCGTGGGATCAGTGACGCGGGCGGCGCCAAACAGCAGGCTGTCATAGGTGGGGTTGGTCCAGCCGGTGTGGTTGTTGCCACCGTCGGTGCGCCACAAATCGAGGAAAGTCGTCGGGTCGAGATAATCGCCGACCCAGTCGGAGAGGAGTATCTGGTAATTGCCGGCACGGCGCTCGCTGATCACGACCTTGAATTCCTGACGGACCAGTCGGACCTCAACGCCGAGATTACGCCGCCACATTTCCTGCACGGCCTCGGCGATCACCTGATGATTTTCGGACGTGTTGTAGAGCAGCTCGATGGGAGGCAACCCCTTGCCGCCTGGAAACCCGGCGTCAACCAGCAGTTGCCGGGCCGCGGGGAGGTCCATGACAAGACCGGTGGGGGGCGTGTAACCGGGCAGACCTGGCGGGGTGATGGCGGTGGCGGCGATCTGGCCGCCGTGCAGGATTTTTTCGACGATGGCCGATCGGTCGATGGCCTCGGCCAGCGCACGCCGCACGCGTTCATCGCCGAAGGGCGGACGCTGCAGGTTGAGGCGGAAGAAATAAGTGTTGAGGTAGGGATCGGTCCGCAGGAGCTGCGGCGCTTCCCGCCGGTACGTGTCCACCTTGCCGAAGGGCAGCACGTAGGTCAGGTGCAATTGTCCGGCTCGAAACGCGCGCTCCTCCGCATCAATGCTCTCAATCGGATAGAAATGAATCGCGGTCAGCCGGACGTGGACGACATCCCAGTAATTGGGTGAGCGCTCAACGATGATGCGCCGATTGGGTTCCCAGGATTTCAGGATGAAGGGCCCGTTGCCGACGAATGTCTCGGGCCGCGCCCAGCGATTGCCGCGCTCAGTCGTCGACCCGTTCGCGGCGATGACGGCCAGGGGAACGGGCGACCAGGCGGGGTTGGTGAGCAAGGATAGAAAATACGGTGCGGAATGCTCGAGACGCACGCGCAGGGTGTGGGCGTCCACGGCGGTGACTCCCACCGTGGCGAAGTCCTGGGTCAGCCCCTTGTGGAACGCCTCCGCGCCTTGGATCAGTTGGAGCAGATCGGCGTTGGAAGCCCCGAGCGTGGGCGTGAGAATGCGCCGCCAAGAGGCGACAAAATCCTGCGCGGTGACGGGCGAGCCGTTAGACCAGCGCGCGTTGGTCCGCAGGTGAAACAGGTAGGTGAGCTGGTCGGACGAAACTTCCCAGCTCTCGGCGACGCCCGGCTCGGGATGAAGATCGACGGGATCCTCGACGACAAGACCCTCGAACAGCGCCGAAGCAATATCTCCCTCAGCAATGTTGGCGGCGAGCTGCGGATCGAGATCGCTGACTTCGGAGCCGATGCCGCGATGGAGCACCTGGTCGCGATTGCCGCTTTGGACGGCGGTCTCGCGCTTCGCGCAGCCTGAAGCGGAGAGGATCGCCACAAAGAGGCAC
>JBDTJA010000229.1:0-17239 GCA_039936075.1 Opitutaceae bacterium
TCAAATTCGCCTGAGGAAGCTCCGTGGCATGCCGGGCTGCGGGCGGCGCGCGCCAATCTCCTGCCGGGGCTGGTTCTCCAGGGTGTCGCGCTGGCGCTGGTGCTGGCCTACTACTGGCACCCCCCGACCCGGGCGCTGTTTGAGCAGCTGACGTCGCTCCGCGAGCGCACCGGACTGGCTTTTTCCATCCTCGGCACTGCCTTGTGCGGCGGCGTGCTGCCGTTTTTCTACATGCGCCTCGATCCGACGACGCGCGCCCGCTATTCGTGGGGAAGCGGACTGTTTTTCACGCTGTTTTGGGCCTATAAAGGCATCGAGGTGGATTATTGGCAGCGGCTGATGGCGTGGCTCGTCGGCAATGACACACAGGTGCGCACCGTAGCGCTGAAAGTCTTCATCGACCAGTTCATCTATTGTCCGATCTGGGCGGTGGTAATCACCGTGCTCGCTTACGAGTGGCAAAGCGCGGGATTTCGCTGGTCGCTACTCCTCGCCGATTTTCGTGCCGGTCAGTGGTACCAACGGCAAATCCTGCCGGGCCTGCTGGCAAACATCGGCCTGTGGGTGCCGCTCACCTGCCTGATCTACGCGCTGCCCCTGTCGCTGCAGCTGCCACTCTTCGACCTCGTGCTGGTATTTTACACGCTGCTGATCGCCCACATCACCCGGCGGAAGCCCTAGATCGCGCGGCGCCGCCGCCGGGACCGTTCGGCCGCACTGGGTCGCTGACGCGGATTGCGGGGAATCTTTGCGTTCCCGCGGGTCTCTCACCATCCTACCACCCATGAAGTTGTCTCGTTTCACCCTCAGCTTGGCGAATGGGCTGCTCAGCCTTTTCCTGTTCGCCTTCGTTCCCCTGCTGTCCGCCGCCGAGTCGCATGTGCACGCCTCGCTCGTCGCCGCCGACGCGTCCATTCAGCCCGGCAAGCCTTTCACAGTTGCGTTGCGCTTCGTCCACGATCCTCACTGGCACACCTACTGGTCGAACCCGGGCACCGGCCTGCCGACCTCGCTAAAGTGGAAGCTGCCGCCCGGTTTCACCGCCGGCGAAATCCAATGGCCCGCGCCGCACCTTTTGATCGATAGTTCCGGTGGCATTATCGGCAACGGTTACGAAGGTGAACTTTTTCTGCCGGTCACGATCACACCCCCCGCCGACCTGAAGCCCGGCACTACCGTCGAACTCAAGGCCGACAGTGACTGGCTGATGTGCCAGGAGGTTTGCGTCCCCGGCAAGGCGACGGTGAACCTGTCGCTGCCCGTCTCCGCCGCCGCGCCTCAGTCTGACTCCACGTGGGGTGAAAAAATTCGTGCCACCGTCGCGGGGCTGCCGCGACCCGATGCCGGCTGGATGATCTCCGCCTCCCACGACGCCAAAAACATCACGATCACCGTCGCTCCCCGTTTCGCGGAGAAAAGGGATCATCTCCCCAAGGACCTGCATTTCTTTTCGGAAGATAATTTCGCGGCCTTCGATCAACCGCAGGTCGGCACCAGCGACGGCAAGGGGCATTACGTTCTGACGGTCCCCGTCACCGCCGATGCGCCAAAGGTCGCCGCCAAACTCGTTGGGGTGCTGACGTCCGAAACCGGCTGGAACGCCGATGGCTCACTCCGCGGCTTGCTCGTGGATATTCCTTTTACCGCCAGCACTGCCACTGCGGCGCCCGTCGCCCATAACCCCTCACCCATGACCACGCCACCCGCCGCCGGCGGGCTGGCTGGCACCCTCCTCCTCGCGCTGATTGGCGGACTCATTCTGAACTTGATGCCCTGCGTCTTTCCGGTGCTGGGCATCAAGATTCTCGGTTTCGTCAACCAGGCGGGACACGAACGCGGCAAAGTCATCGCGCACGGCCTGATGTTCGCGCTCGGGGTGTTGCTCTCGTTCTGGACGCTTGCCGGTGTGCTCGCGGTATTGCGCGCCGGTGGCAGCCAGCTCGGCTGGGGCTTCCAGCTGCAGTCGCCGGCCTTCGTGTTCATCCTCGCCGCGGCGATGCTCGTCTTCGGCCTGAACATGAGTGGCGTTTTTGAAATCGGCCTGAGCGCGACGTCCGTCGGCGGACAACTCCAGACGAAATCCGGTTTGGCCGGTTCCTTTTTCACCGGCATCCTCGCCACGGTTGTCGCCACGCCGTGCTCGGCGCCGTTTCTTGCGCCCGCCCTCGGCGCCGCGCTGGCCCTGTCCACCGTCCAGTCCTTCGCGATTTTCACTGCCATCGCGATCGGCCTCGCCGCGCCCTATCTCCTGCTTTCGATATTTCCCGCCGCGGTGAAGGTTCTCCCGCGCCCCGGAGCATGGATGGAGACGTTCAAGCAATTCATGGCGTTCCCGCTCTACGCGACGGTCGGGTACCTGATCTGGGTGCTCGCCGGCCAGACCAGCGATGAGGGCCTGCAAAGCGTGCTGTTCGGTCTCGTGCTCATCGCCATGGGCGTGTGGGTCTACGGCCGCTGGCGTGCGCCCGGCGCCTCCGCCGGCCGCGCGCGCTTCGGCCTCATCGGCCTGCTCGTGCTGCTCTCCGCGGGTGTCTGGCTGGGCTGGCCGCAAAACGCTGCCGCCAAATCCGCCGCGGCGCAGGCCGCGGGCGCGCCCGAGATCGTCTGGGGCAAATGGAGTCCTGAGGCCGTCGCGAAGCTGCGCGCCGAAGGCCGCATCGTGTACGTGGACTTCACCGCCCGCTGGTGCGCGACCTGCCAGGCGAACAAGAAACTCGTGTTCCACAACGACGAGGTTCTGAAATATTTCTCCGACCATAAGATCGCGACATTGCGCGCCGACTGGACCAACCAGGACCCGATGATCACCGCGGAGCTCGCGAAGTACGACCGGAGCGCCGTCCCCTTCAACGTGATCTGGAAACCTGGCCAACCAGCGCCCCTGCTGCTGCCCGAACTGCTCACCCCCGGCACCGTGCTGGAGGCTTTGAAGCAGCCATGACGATTGGTCCGGGCATTCCCGACGCGCTTTTCGCGAGACCGTCGACCGCGGTTTCACCACACTCGCTTAAACGCAGACTCGCGCGGGCCAGCGCTCGGGGTCGGCATTCGCGATGATCTCCAAATTACCCCGTTGGGCCTGGATTGGAAGCGCGCTCTTGGCGGGCTTCGCCGGCATCATCAACACCGTCGGATTCCTGAGTTTCCAGCACCAAGGCATCACCCACCTCACCGGCAGCACCACTCTGCTGGGTATTGCGATTGCCGGGGGTAGTCTGACGGCCGTCCTGCACCTGGCCGCCGTCATCGCCGCTTTCATGGCCGGTTGCATCGCGAGTGGCGCTCTCGTCAAGGACAGCGCGCTCCAGTTAGGCCGCCGCTATGGCGTCGCCCTCGCGCTGGAATCCTTGCTGCTGTTCTGCGCCGTGCCGCTCATGGAGCGCTTTCAAGTGGCGGGTATTTACCTGGCATCCTGCGCCTGCGGCCTGCAAAACGGCATGGTCAGCACCTACAGCGGCGCGGTGTTTCGCACGACGCATGTTTCCGGCTTGTTCACCGATTTGGGAATTTTCATCGGTCAGGCATTGCGGGGTCTCAAGGTTGACCGCCGGCGCATCAAACTGAGCGTAGTCCTGATCGGGAGTTTCCTGACGGGCACGGCAGTGGGCGCGGTGGGATTCGCCCACTTTGACTGCCGAGTGCTTTATTTTCCCGCCACCGCCCTCGGCATCGTCGGCCTCACTTACTATCTGCTCTATCGTCAGGACCGTCCCGCATGAAGCCGCGCCGGGGCCCGCTTTTCGCTGGGTTGCCATTCTGCTATCGTTATCGGCTTCCGGGTAAAAACTGGATCACGTGCGCGCCGTTGGCCAGCTGCCAATCGCAACGCGTTCGTTGCGCATGGTATGCTGAGCGCAGCGAAGAATCCATTATCGGCTGCTCCGCATCATCGCTTCGCATTCTGCGTAAGAACAGCGCCGCATAACACCTCCCTTAGCGAGTCCTGAGCGGCGCGAAACCTTAGAGCAGCCTCGCCTCCGTCGTGGATGAAGCGTGGCCTATTGAGTTCATCACGATAATCGGCGCGATCGGCCCCACCGCCGCTGCGATCACCTCCAGGATATGCCGGCCGGGCGATGTGTCGGGCAAATATAGGGTGGTGGGCCGCGATGATCCCGGAGTTCTCCGCCGTCGCAAAGCGCAACTGCACCAGGATCGAGGGACTTAAAATACATAAAAGCGGCGCCGAAACGACCGGGACGATTGGCAGCGCGCCCGCCGCGCGCGGGCGGGCGGCGGGCCCCGCCAGGGTCACGCGGACAGATTTACGCGGCGCGGCTTCAGTTGAATGAGAACATTGGCTGCCGTGATCAGCCCGCCGCCGAGCAGCAGGTTCGCGCCCAGCACTTCATTCTCGTACGCGAGCGCTCCCCAGAGCGAAAACCACGCCGGCAGAAACAATGCGAGGAGCGCGGTAAACACCGGCTCGGAGCAATAAAGCAGGCCTGCCTCCGTCGTGCTGATGAATGGCTGCCATTTATTCATGATCGTGAACGCCGCCAGCGTGCAGACCGTGGTTAGGATCAGCGTAAAACCCAGCCAGGTCCCGCTGCGCCACAAGATCGTCATGTCCGCGCCGTTCGGGGCCAGCGCGACGGACATTCCAGCCGACACCACCGCAATGACCGCAAACATCAGCGTGGTGACCGGCAGCGCGCGGTTCGCCAGAAATTCCGGCCGGCCCAGCCACAGGATCTGGCCCATGAAGAACACGGAGCTGATCAGCGTCTCCAGTTCACCGCGGCCCAGTTTCAGATCGTGCCAGTCGAGCCGCGCGAGCACCGCCATGCCCGCGAGCGCCATGGCGCCGCTCACCCACACGGTCCACGGCGGACTTTTCCGCCAGCGTAGCGCCAGATAGGTCGGGATGATAATCGCGTAAAACTGCGTGAGAAACGCCGACGTTGACGCGGAGGTGAACTGCAGGCCGTCGTTCTGGAAAATCATCCCCGCCGTCGCGAACCAGCCGAGCCCGAGGCCCTGCCGCACTTCGCTGCGCGTCAGGGTGCGCATCGCGCGAAAACAAATCAGGCCGAGCACCAGTGCGCCGACAGTGAAGCGCGGCAGTAAAATGGACGCGGTGATGAACCACGTGCTCCCGCCCGGGATCAGTTGTTCCTGCAGCAGGACGAGCGCTTTGATCAGCGGAAAACTCACGCCCCACAGTAAATTCCCCAGCAGCAGCATCCAGATGGCCTGGCGATGTTGAGCCGGTGGGGTGGGGTTCATTGAAGAACCGCGCAGCGTGGAGACCGGGCCCGCCGTCGCCAAGCGAATTGCCGGTCAGGCCCGTCGTTCTGCGGACTCGAGGAGCGACGATGCGTACTTGCCGAGCGCGATGCGCAATTCGGGCATCGTCACCGGCTTGGTCAGGTAGTCGTTCGCGCCGATCGCCAACACTTGGTCCTTCAACGTCACGCGCGCATCCGCCGTCAGTGCCGCAATCCAAACATCCTTGCGCGCAAGGCCCGCTTCCCCGGACCGAATCTGCTGGATCGCCGTCACGCCATCCACGTCGGGCATGTGCAGGTCCATCAGGACGAAATCATACGGGGTGCGCTGCAGCTCCTGCAGTGCGCGCTGGCTGCTGTCCACCTTGGTCCAGCGGCAGCCGAGGCTGGCGAGCTGCTTCTGCATCAACAGCTGGTTCACGGGGTCGTCATCAATCAGCAACACGTTCAGGTTGATCGGCTCCCGGTGTTGCTCCGGCACCAGCGAGGCATCGGTCAGGGACGCCAGCATGCCACGCAGGGCGTCCTGATGAACGGGTTTGTTGATCAACAGCCGGAAATGCATGCGTAGTGCCGCCCGCTGTGCGCTGGGCAGCGACAGCGGCACGAGTCCAAAAATCCGTTCGGGCGGCAGTCCGGCCCGCGGCTGGGGCCGGGCGGCCAGCTCGGCGGCAAACGCCGGGCTCACGTCCATCAACGCCACGTCCCACCCCCGCGTTCCGCCGAGCGACTCGGGCATCGTCGTCACGAGCCGCGTCCCAAAGCGTTTGCTGAGCCGCGTCAGCTCGGTGCGCAGCGAACCCGGCGGCACTGCGATCGCGAGGCTCAGCTGATCCAGCGGCAGCTGCGGACGCAGCTCCATGACCAGACCTTGGGACGGCACGGGGAGCGTGAAGGAAAATGTCGAGCCTTGGCCGAGCGCGCTTTTCAGCTGAATCTGACCGCCCATCAGCTCCACGATGTCCTTGCAGAGCGCGAGGCCCAGCCCGGTGCCCCCATGGCGACGGGTCAGCGCCTGGTCGAGCTGAGTGAAGGGCTTGAACAGCTGCGCATGCTGGTCGGGCGCAATGCCGATGCCGGTGTCGCGTACGGTAAAGATCAGCTCACGACCAACCGCGTCCGGGCCGCGCTCGGCGGACACGCGCACCTCGACTTCGCCCTGGGCAGTGAAGATCACGGCGTTGCTCAGCAGATTCGCCAGCACCTGGCGCAGCCGGTTCCCATCGGCGAGAATCACCGCGGGCACCGAGTCGTCGACCCAGTGCAGCAATTCCACTCCCTTGGTCGCCGCCTTCGTCGCGACCATGTCGAGGGCGTCCTCCACGCACTCGCGCGGCGCGCAGGGCTGCGGATCGAGCGTGAACTTCCCCGATTCCATGCGCGCAAAATCGAGGATGCCGTCGGTCAGCTGGATCAACGCCTCGCTGCTCAGCTGGATGGTCTCCACGTACTCGTTTTGATCCGGCGTGAGCGATGTCTCGCGCAGCAGGCTGGTGAAACCGAGAATGCCGTTGAGCGGCGTGCGCACCTCGTGGCTCATCGTCGCCAGGAATTGTTTCTTTGCCTCTTCGCCGGCGTCGGCGCGCTGTTGCGCCGCGCGCAGCTGGGCCTCGGTGGCGTGCTGCTCGCTCAGGTCGTCGAACGTGGCGACGTAACAGACCAGCTGGCCGTCGCGCTGCAACACCGGCTCGAAGGTCGCCCGGAGCGGATAAAATTTGCCGTTGGGACGGCGCTTGTCCCACTCGCCCTTCCACGCTTTGCCGTCCCGGAGGGCCGTCATCAGCTCAGCCACCAGCCGCGGCGGAGTGTCGGTGTTGGTCAGCTGAAAATCCCGCCAGTTGTTGCCCATCAACTCGCGACGGCCATAGCCCATCAGCTCGCAGCTGCCTTGGTTCACGTATTCAATCACTCCATCAGCGCCAAAAATGATGAGGGCGGAGCGGCTCTGTTCCGCCGCGGCCGTCAAATTGTACCTCACGTGACGCAATTTCGCCTGGCTGCGGAGCAGGATGAAAACCATGAGTGGCCCGCCCAAAACCAACCAGACCTCGGCCGCCGAAACCGCCGCCATCAGCTGGCTGTGCTGCCGCGTGAAGTTCACATACCCCGCCACGAGCCCCGCGAGCAGGACGAGCCCAATGAACAGGGGTAGCGGTGGTTTTTTCGGGCGCAGGGACATGAAGAGGCGAGCAGGCAGAGCCGCGCCGACTAAACCGTCGGGCGCCAAGTCGCGCAACCGAGAAGAATTACTGACGCTGGTGGGAAGCGAGTGCGCGAACCGGGACACAAAAAAGCCGCCCCGGTGAGGAGGCGGCCGCTTAAAAACGAGGGTTTCCTTAGGAAACGTGGCCCGAGACGAGCTTGGTCATCTCGAACATGCTGACCTTGCTCTTGCCACCGAAGACGGCCTTGAGGGCGTCGTCAGCGTTGATCTGCGTGCGGATCTTTTTGTCCTGCAGACCATTCTTTTTGATGTACACCCAGAGCTTCTTGGTGAGCTCCGTGCGGGGCAACGGGGTCGAGCCAACGACAGCGGCGAGCTTGGCGTCAGGTGTGACCGGTTTCATGAACGCGGCGTTCGGTTTACGAGCGGATTTTTTAGCCATAGTGATTCTGGGTTTAGGGTGCGGAACTGTGATAGCAACGCATTTCTAGAGGTAAAACCGGGCGTTTGCCTAGGAGAATTTTAAAGAATCGCCCGGGCGCCACCTTCACGCGTTCTCGTCCACTTGCACGAATTGCTCATACAACGCCGCGTAGCGGCCATGGCGCGCGAGCAATTCCAGATGCGTGCCGCGCTCGATGATGTGGCCTTGGTCCAGCACCAGCACGAGGTCCGCGTGACGGATCGTGCTCAGGCGGTGCGCGACCACAAAGCTGGTGCGGCCGCGCAGCAGTGCGACGAGCGCCTGCTGCAAACGCGCCTCGGTGAGCGCATCAATCGCACTCGTCGCCTCGTCGAGAATGACCAGCCGCGGATCCGCCAGCAGAGCCCGCGCGAAACACACGAGCTGGCGCTGGCCCACGGAGAGGCCCGCCCCGCGCTCGCCGATTTCGGTCTGCAACCCTTGCGGCAGCGCCTCCAGCAGGTCGAGACAGTCAAGTTGGCGGGCCGCGCGGCGGACTTCCTCCTCGGTCGCGTCGGGTTTGCTGAAGCGGATGTTCTCCATCACCGTGCCGGTGAAGAGAAAATTTTGCTGCTGCACCATGCCCATCTGCCGATGGAGCGAATGGCTCGTCAGGGTGCGGATCTCGTGGCCGTCGATCAGCAGCTCGCCGCCGGTCGGCAGATAAAACTTCGACACCAGATTGATAATCGAGCTTTTGCCACTGCCCGTGTGGCCCACGAGCGCGATCGTCTGGCCGGGCTCGGCGATGAAATTTACATCGTACAGCACCGGGCTCGCCGGATTGTAGCCGAAGGTGATGTGACGGAATTCCACGCGCAGCCCCGTCCCGCTGGCCGCCGGGAGAGGCGCCGCCGCGGGATCGTCCTCCCAGTCGGGCTTGGCGTCGATCAGCCAGAACACCCGCTCCGCGCCCGCCATCGCCACCAACGCCTGGTTGTACTGGTTGCCGATGGTGGCGATCGGCGCGAAGAACAAGTTGGAGAGGAAGAAAAATTTGATGAGATCGCTGATCGTCATGTAGTCGTGGAACGTCCGCCAGCCGCCCAGCATCAGCAGGACCGCAATGAAGAACTGGCTGTTCAGCTCCAGCATCGGCGTGAGGATCGCCGAGGTGCGCGCCTGCTCGATGTTGTAGCGCGAATGGTCGGCCAGCAGGGTGCGGAACAATCCGAGATTGGTTTGCTGCCGGACGAAGCCCTGCGTCACGCGCATGCCGTTGACCGACTCCGCCAGGGTGGAGGTGACCCGGCTGAAACTTTCCTGCGCGGCGCGCGAGAGCCGGCTCAGCCGCATCCGGAAATGGTTGTTCACGAACCACAGCACCGGCGCCATGCCCAACACCACCAGAAACAGCAACCAGTCGCACCACGCCATCACGACCGCGGCGAAAATCATCTGGCCGAACTGGATGATGCAGACAAAAAACACATCCTGGATGCCCGAGCGCACCGTCTCCACATCCGTCGTCACCCGGCTGATGATGCGGCCGAGCTTCGTGCGATGGAAAAAACTCATCGGCATGCTTTGCATCCGGGCGAAGATCGCCGTGCGCAGGGCGTTCACGACGTTTTCGCCGAGCTCAAGAGCGTAACGCTGCCGGAAGTGAAACATCCCGTCGGTGACGATCGCCAGCACCGCATACCCCAGGATGGCCCACGGCAGGACGCCCACTTCCTGGCGGGAGATGGGACCGGCGATGATCTCGCTCATCGCCCAGGTGATCGCGGGAATCTGCATCGACCGGATTACCGTCAGGATGATTAGCGCGTTCCGCTTTTTCGCGAAGGGATCCGTATAGGTGAAGAGCCGGCGAATCAGACTCCACTCGAGCGGCTTGAACTGCTCTTCGTCATCGTCGTCGGTATCGCGGCGGACAAGACCGACCTGGCGGACGGGCGGCGGAGTTTTCATGACGCGCCCTCCTTCCCCGGCAGCTGCCCCAGCTCGCTGCCATCCACCAGCTGCAAGCTGGCCACATGGCGGTAAGGACCGGGCACGCGCATCAAGTCCTCGTGACGGCCCTGCTGCACGATGCGGCCGTTTTCCATCACGATGATGAAATCCGCGCGTCGCAGCGTGCTCAGCCGGTGCGCCACGATGAACGTCGTGCGGCCGGCGATCGCGCGATCGAGCGCCTCGAATATCTCGTGCTCCGTCTCACTATCAATCGCCGCCGTCGGGTCATCCAGCAGCAGGATCGCCGGTTCGAGCAGGACCGCCCGGGCGATCGCCAGCCGCTGCCGCTGGCCCCCGGACAGTGTGTTGCCGCTTTCGCCAAGCACGGTATCGTAACCCTTCGGCAGCTGCATGATGAAATCATGCGCCGCCGCGATGCGTGCGGCCTTCTCGATCTGCGCCGGCGTGGCGGTGGGATGACCGAAGGCGATGTTGGCCGCGACGGTGTTGGAAAACAGGAAGCTCTCCTGGAAAACGAGGCCAATATTGCGGCGGAGGTCGTCGAGCTGGAGGTGACGGATATCTATGCCATCCACCAGCAGCCGGCCGGCCGTCACGTCGTAGAAACGAGGGATCAGGCTCATGAACACGCTCTTGCCCGCGCCGGTTGCGCCGAGAATCGCCACGCACTGGCCCGCCGCGACATCGAGATTGATGCCGCGCAACACCGGATCGATGCCGCTGTAGGAAAACTCCACGCGCTCGAACTTCACCGCGCCCTTCAGTTTCGGGCAGGGCATGGCGTCAGGTGCGCTCTTCACCTCCACGCCGGCGTCCATCACCTCGAACACGCGGCGCGCGCCGATCAGCGACTGCTGCACGGAATTCACCACGCCGGCGATGTTGTTTACCTGACCGGAAAATTGTTCGAGCAACCCCGCAAACACGACCAAGCCCGTGCCGAGCGGGAGCTGGCCTTGGATCACCAGCCATCCGCCATAACTCAACAACACGACCATGTTGATGCGCGTCATGATGCCGACGGCCGGCGAGAACAGACTCACCCGCCAGAAAATCCCGAGCTGTTGCTCGTACACGGCGCGGTTGGACGCCTCAAACTTCGCGCGGTTCTCCGCCTCGCGGCCGAAGCCCTTCGTCACCGAGATGCCCTGGATGCTCTCCGCGAGATACTGCACCATCTTCTCCATCAACGTGCGGCTCTCGGCGTAAGCCGGCTGGATTTTTTTGGAAAACCACAGGGACATCAGCGCGAGCAGCGGAGTGGTCGCAAGGCAGGCGACCGTCAGACCAGGACTCAGGCTCGCCATGTAGATGATATAGACCGTGAGCGACACCGCCATGATCACGCTTTGGAACAGCACCTGGTCGAGAAACATGCGGACCGACTGCACATCGCCCGTCACGCGGGTGATGATGGAGCCGGTGGAGTTGGCGTCAAAAAACCTGAAGCTCAGTTGCTGCAGCTTGTCGTAAATCACCGCGCGCAGATCCACCACCAGTTCCTGCTGCAAGAGAATGTTGATGGAGATGAGGTACGCGTAATTGAGCAGCGCGCGGCAAAGCGCCAGGAGCAGAATGCATCCCGCCAACAGCGCGATGACTTCCGTCGGCGTCCAGGTGCTGGGTAGGCGGGAAATGTCGATCAACCGCGAGGCTGCCGGACGGGCCCCGGCGGGCGCAGTCGGGACCTTGGCGGTGGCCGCGGAGCCAGCGGGGGCGAGCGGCGCGCGTGCCGGAGCCACCAGCGGTGGCGCCACTTGATGGCGGATGAAATCGATCCCGAGGCCAGTGAGACTCAGACCGGCCAGGCCCATTGTCAGTAGCACCAGCTGAATACTCAGGACCTTGATGCAGCCGAGGCGATAACGCCAGGTCAGCCCCAGCAACCGCCAAATCAGCGCTCCATTCGAGAGCGGGACGGCGGGAGTCGATTGCAGCACGGGCATACGATTTCCACGCTAGGGCCGCTGCGGACAAATACACGAAATTTTTTACGTCCGTCGCAGACGCCACCGCCTCACTTCGGCCGCGGAATCGGCACCGGCATCGGGCCCCGATCACGCGCCGCCCGCCGGCGGTTGATTTCCTCGACGGCGCGCTGATAACGCGCGGTTTCGTCAGGCGTGGGCGGTTTCGGCATCGGACCGAACCCCGGCGTGCCACCCACCGGACGCGGGCCGGGACCGGCGGACATCTCGGGCATGGGCGCGCCCGTGATCTTGGCCGTGTGCAGGCTCAGCGTCAGAGTACGCCCTTGGTAATCCAACGTCACCGCATCGTGATCGACATCATGCGAGCGGACCGTGAAATCCCGGCCGGGCTCGTTGAGCCGCACCCATTGGCCGGATTTTTTGGCCGGGTCGAAGATGCTGAACCGATAACCGCTCTCGTCCGCGATGATCCCGCGCAACTCGAGCGGCGTGTTCTCCCCTGCGCCCCCCGCCGTCGTTCCCTCGGGGGGCTGGAAGGGGGACTTCTCGGCCAGCGGCGTGCCACCCCGCGTCGCCAGCCCCAGGCTGAGGCAGGCGGCAATAACGAGATGGCGGGCGAGCAGGGTCATGGGTGAGCTGATATGACGGCGCGGAGGCGCGGGAAGTAACGCCCGCTTCAGAGCATCGTTCCGCGCATGATCACGAAGGCCACACTGAAATAGATGATGAGCCCGGTCACGTCCACCAGCGTGGCGATGAACGGGGCGCTCGACGTGGCGGGGTCGAAACCCACCCGCTTAATGAGCAACGGCAGCATGGAGCCCATCAGCGAGCCCCACATCACAATCCCGACCAGGGCGGTGCTGACGGTGGCGGCCACCAGGATCCAATGCTCGCCATACGTCTTCGGGAAAATGTAGGACCAGACCGTGATGCGCAGGAAACCAATCGCGCCGAGGATCACGCCCAACGAAAAACCCGCCACGAGTTCCCGCCGCATGATGCGCCACCAATCACGCAACTTGAACTCGCCCAGGGCGAGGGCCCGGATCACGAGCGTGGCCGCCTGGGAGCCGGCGTTGCCGCCCGAGCTGACCACCAGCGGCAGGAAGAGCGAGAGCACGATCGCCTTGGCGAGCTCGCCTTCATAATACTTCAGGGCCGTGGCCGTGAGCATTTCGCCGAGGAACAAAACCACCAGCCAACTCGCGCGTTTCTTCACCATGCGATACAGCGGAATCGTGGTGTAGGGTTCGTCGAGGGCTTCGCTGCCGCCCATCTTCTGAATATCCTCGGTCGCCTCTTCTTCCGCGACATCGAGCATGTCATCCACGGTCACGATGCCGATGAGCTTCCGGTTTTCATCCACCACCGGCAGGGCCACGCGGTCGAATTTCTTGAACAGTCCGAGCGCCTTTTCCCGGTCATCCGTGGGCGCCAGCATCGTGTAGCTGCCGTCGAGCAGCTCACTCACCGGTCGGTCGAGTGGCGAAAGCAGGAAGCGGCGCACGCGAACGTCGTCCAGCAGGTGGCCGCGTTCGTCCACGACGAAAACCATGTTGAGCGTTTCGCGGTCGTAGCCGTGCTCGCGGATGTAATCGAGCGCCTCGCGCACCGTCCACTCGGGGTGCACCGCGACGTAATCGAGCGTCATCATCCGGCCGACGCTGTGCTCCGGGTAAGCGAGCAGCGATTGCGCGACCTGCCGCTCGTCGGGGGACAGCATCGAGAGCAGCTGCATCGCCACATCCAGCGGCAGTTCGTTGAGGAAAGCGGTGCGGTCGTCAGGCGGCAACGCATTGAGCAGCGCGGCGGCTTGCTCCTGGTTGAGCAGCTTCAGCAGTTTCTTCTGCGCCTCGAGGGGCACGTAGGTGAAGGTCGTCGCCGCCAGTTCGCGCGAACCCAGCCGGAAAAGCGCCGCGAGCTGCTCCACCGAAAGATCGGCGACCAAGGGTGCCAAGTCCGCGGGATGCCAAGGCTCCAGATATTTTTTCAATGCCCCAAGATCCTTATGATCAATGAGCGCGGCGAGCTCGGCTCTGACGTTGGCTTGGACGGGCATGGAGCGAGGCAGACACGTCGGCCCGCCCGTTTCAATCCCGGGCCGGCTAAAATTGCGCGCGTAACCTCGCAGCCCCTCGCCCGCATTTGAAACTTGCATCGGAAACTTTAAATACTATCAAAGTTTCCTAAGATTTTCCATGCCCGTCTCACCTGCCACGCTGACTGCTGCTGCCCCCGCCGCCGATTCGCCGGACGGGCGGATCCTGGCGGCCGCTCAACGCCAGCTGTTCGCCTACGGCTACAATGCCCTGACGATGGACGATCTCGCGCACGAACTCGGGATCAGCAAGAAAACGCTCTATCTCCACTTTCCCGGGAAAGACGCGATCATCAGCATTGTTATCGACGGCGTGGGGCGCGTCATCCGCTCCGGCATGGAGACGGTGCTCAACGATCCCAAGCTGACTTTCGCGCAGAAACTCCGCGGCATTGTGGACGTGGTCGCGCCCCGTCTGGCCCAGACCAGCCCCGCCATGCTGCGCGAGCTCCAGCGCTATGCCCCCAGCATTCACCAGAAAATCGACGAACTGCGGCAGAAAAACATCCCCTACGTGTTCAGCCGGCTGTTCCGGGCAGGCATTGCGGAAGGGGCTGTACGGGCGGACCTCGATCCGGATTTCGCCGCGCAATTCTGGCTGCAGGTCATGCGCGGCCTCACGCATCCCGACACGCTCGCGATCACGCACCTTACACCCCGCCAGACCTTGGAGAAGGCCTTGGAATTGTTCACCGGCGGCTTGCTGACTCCGGTCGGCCGCAAAGATTATGAAAAACTCTTTCCCCGCTAAACTCATCCCGCTGCTGGCTCTCGCCCTGCTCGGGCTGACCGGTTGCGCCCCGTCCAAGTCCACCGGATTTCAAGGCTATCTCGAGGGCGAATTCATCTACGTCGCCTCCCCGCTCGCCGGCCGGCTCGAAACGCTGGCCGTGCAAAAGGGCGCGCGCGTCGCCGCCGGAGCGCCGCTGTTCACGCTGGAGCGAAGCGCGGAGCTTGCCACCCAGCGTCAGGCCGCCGACCAGCTCCGCGCCGCGCAAGCCCGGCTCGAGGATTTGAAGAAGGGTTCGCGCCCCAGCGAGCTCGCCGCCCTCGAGGCGCGCCGCGCGCAGGCCGCGACCGCGGCGGATCTCTCCGCGCGCGAGTTCGCCCGCCAGCAAAACCTCTTCGAGACCAAGGTCATCTCCGCCAACGATTTTGACCGCGCGCGTCTTGTGCACGAGCAGGACCAGCATGTCGTGGACGCGCTCACCGCGCAGGTGGCCACGGCCAACTTGGGCGCCCGCAGCGATGCCATCGCCGCCGCCGCCGCCGAGGTCAGTGCCGCCGCCGCCGCCAAGGATCGCGCGGATTGGAACGTGAATCAGAAAACCCAGGCCGCGCCCAAAGCCGCGTTGGTTTACGATACGCTGTATCGCGAAGGCGAGTTCATCGCCGCCGGCCTGCCCGCCGTCGCGCTGCTCCCGCCGGAAAACCTCAAGGTGCGCTTCTTTGTCCCCGAGCCCGAGTTCGCCGCCCTCAAGGCCGGCGCCGCCGTGCACGTGGCCATCACCGGCCTGCCCGCCCCACTCGCCGCGCACATCAGCTACCTCTCGCCCCAGCCCGAATTCACGCCACCCATCCTCTACAACCGCGAAAACCGCGCGAAGCTCGTGTTCATGGTCGAGGCCGTGTTCGACGGCGACACCCGCGACCTGCATCCTGGCCAGCCGGCGGATGTCACGCTGGCCCATTGATGCTGCATGAATTCGACGGATCTCGCCATTGACGTCTCCGGCGTCACGAAAAAATTCGGCGACAAGACCGTCGTTGACTCGATCGATCTCTCCGTGCGCCGCGGCGAGATCTACGGCTTTCTCGGCCCGAACGGTTCGGGCAAAACCACGTTCATTCGCATGCTTTGCGGCCTGCTCACGCCCGACGCCGGCCAAGGCACGTGCCTTGGCTATGACGTCCGCACGCAGCAGGCCGAGATCAAGAGCCATGTCGGCTACATGACGCAGCGCTTCAGTTACTACGAGGATCTCAGCATCCGCGAGAATCTCGACTTCATCGCCCGCATCTACGGCGTCCCGGACCGCGCCGCGGCCGTGCAACACAGCCTCGAGCGCCTCGGGCTCGAGAATCGCAGCGCGCAACTCGCCGGGCAACTCTCCGGTGGCTGGAAACAGCGCCTCGCGCTCGCCGCGTGTTTGATTCACCAGCCCCAGCTCCTGCTGCTGGACGAACCCACCGCGGGCGTAGACCCCAAGGCCCGCCGCGAATTCTGGGATGAGATTCACCAACTCGCCGCCGATGGGCTGACCGTGCTGATCACCACGCACTACATGGACGAAGCCGAGCGCTGCCACCGCCTCGCTTATCTCGCGTATGGCAAACTTCTCGCGCGCGGCACGCTCGCCGAAGTGCTCGCCGCCGCCCAACTCAGCACCTGGACGGTCTCCGGCCCCGACCTGCGCGAACTCGCCACCCAGCTTCGCGGTCGCGCGGGCGTCGAGCAGGTGGTCGCGTTCGGCAATATGTTGCACGTGAGCGGTCGCGATGCACCGAAACTGGCCGCGGCCATCGCCAGCCTACGTGACTCGCGGCACGAATGGGCGCAAATCAAGTCGGGTCTTGAGGACGTGTTCATCAGCCTGATGGACCAGGCGAAGGATAATTTTGCATGAGACCGCCGACCACTACGCATCGGATCAGCTTCCGTCGCCTTTGGGCGATCGTGATCAAGGAGTTCATCCAGATGCGGCGCGACCGCGTCACGTTCGCGATGATGGTCGGCATCCCGCTGATGCAGCTCTTGCTCTTCGGCTTCGCGATCAACTCCGACCCGAAGCACCTGCCGACGGCGATCCGCGCGGCGGACCAGGGCCCGTTCGCCCGCACGCTCGTGTCGGCGCTGCGCCACAGCGATTATTTCACCCTCACGCAGGAGGCCGCGAGCGAGGCGGAGGCCGAGCGGATGCTGCGCGAAGGCGCGGTGCAGTTCGTGATCAACATCCCCGAGGATTTCTCCCGCCAACTTCTGCGCGGTGAGCAACCCACCGTGCTGATCGAAGCCGACGCCACCGATCCCGCCGCCACCGGGCCGGCAATCTCGGCGGTCCGCGCGATCGCGGACACCGTGCTCGACCGCGACCTCACCGGCCCGCTCGCCCGCCTGCGGGCCAAGGCCGGTCCGATCAATTTCCAGATCCACGCCCACTACAACCCCGAGAACATCACCCAGTACAACGTTGTCCCGGGTCTCATGGGCGTCGTGCTCACCATGACGATGGTGGTCATCACCGCGCTCGCCATCACGCGCGAGCGCGAGCGCGGCACGATGGAAAACCTGCTCGCGACCCCGGTACGTCCGGTCGAGGTGATGGTGGGAAAGATTCTCCCCTACATCGCCGTCGGCTACATCCAGATGACGCTCATCCTGGTCGCGGCGCGGTATATCTTTGGCGTGCCCCTGCTCGGCAGCTTTGT
>JBDTJA010000230.1:0-11498 GCA_039936075.1 Opitutaceae bacterium
GTCAGTCCGGAAGTGTGTTTTCTGTTTACCGAAACGATCCGCGTGAAATACAACGGGTTTCGCCGAGGTGAAAATCCCTAAAAAAACCTTACCCCACTTACCTTGGCTGGCCGCCGCGGCGGCGGCGAGCGTGGCGCTGATTTTCGCGGCGTATACCGGCCACATGTGGGAGGATTTTCTGATCACCTTCCGCAGTAGCCTGAACCTCGCGACGGGGCATGGACTCGTTTACCAATGGGGTGAACGTGTCCATTCCTTCACCTCCCCCCTCGGCACCTTGTTGCCCGCACTGTTTGCACGCAGCGGCGAAACCGGGGGCGCAGTCCAGGCCCTGTGGTGGTTCCGAGTCGTGAGCGCGCTCGCGCTTGGCACCGGGGCGTACCTGGTCCTGCAAAAGCTACTCGAGCAGCGCCTTGCCCCCGTGGCTATCGCCGCCGCCGTGATCGCCTTGGTGCTCGATCCCAAGATCGTGGACTACTCCGTGAACGGCATGGAGAGCGCCTGGGTGGTGATGTTTGTGATCATCACGTGGCTCGCGTTCACCAACGGCGCCAGACTTCTACCCGTCGCGCTGGCTTTCGCCGGCCTGCAGTGGACGCGTCCAGATGGCTGCGTGTTTTTCGGGGCGATCGCCGCGGCGTGGCTATTTTGCGGCGCCCCCCCAGGGCTGACGTTTCCCGCACGCGGGCGAGCCATTGTCCGCGGGATCGCGCTGGGGGCCTTGTTCTACCTGCCCTGGGTGCTGATCGCGTGGTCCTATTACGGCTCGCCCATTCCCCACACGATTACCGCGAAGGTTTCGCATTATGAGCCCGGGGAAATCCCATGGGCGCTGGCGGTTTATCCCGCCCGCCTGCTCTTCAGCCGCGCGGGGCTGCAGGAAATATTTATGCCCGCCGAATTTCTCATGGGTGGCTGGCCGGCTTCGCTCCTGTGGGTGTCGCGGTTTATCGCGGTCGGCGCCGCGATGGCTTGGCTGGTGCCTGGCAACCGGTCAGGCGGTCGGGTAGCGTCCGCGGCGTTTTTCCTGGGCGGCTTCTATGTCGAGATCATCCCGCGTTCATCCTGGTATTATCCGGGATGGCAGGTGCTGGGCCTCGTCGCCTGGGCTTACCTGCTGGATGTGATGCTGCGAACGGAAAACAGGCCGCGATGGGTCCTCGCGCCCATCCCAAGCCTCGGCCGCATCGTCGCGCTGCTCCTGATCATCGTGCAGGCGGCGCTGTTGCCCCTCGTTGCGTGGGAGATGAAAACCCAGCAATCGATCATCGAAAACGGCAACCGCCGTGAACTGGGCCGCTGGCTGCGCGCGCAGGCCGCCCCAGGTGATCGCGTGTATTTGGAACCCCTCGGCTACATTGGATATTACTCCGGCCTCAAGATGCTCGATTATCCCGGCCTCGCCGCGCCCGCGGTGGTCGCGGCGCGGCGCGCCGGATTCACAACCTATGCCCAGATCATCACCCACCTCAAACCCGAGTGGCTCGTGCTCCGGCCCGACCAGATCCAGACGATTCAAGCCGAGCAACCCGAGTTACTGCATCGCGGCTACCTAGTGGCGCAGATCTTTGATGCGCGGCCGAAGATCAATGCCGTCAATTTTCTCCCGGGTCGGGGCTATGTGATGTTCGATGCGTTGTTCGTCGTGTTTCAGCGCGCACCGGCCGGACCCGGGGCTTTGTGATCATGGCGGATTTTTTCTACGGGCTGGCCGGGCTCGCGATCATGATCCTGCCCGGCTGGCTCGTCGCGCGAGCCGCGCGCGTACGGCAAGCACTGCTCGGCGGCTTCGTCGCCACGCCCGTGCTGATAGTAAGCCTCCTCCTGTTGCTCAATGCCTGCGGGGTGGCCTTCAGCTTCGCCCACTGCGCCCTCGCGTGGCTGTCCGTCACCGTCGTGAGCGCGGTCGCGGCGTGGCCGACTTTTCGCTCGTCCCCCCGACCGGATCACGGCGCCTCGTTTGCGTGGCGTGAACACTCGCCGTTGTTTTTGCCGCTGATCCCGATCCTGGCCGTCGTGATCTATCGGGCGGCCTCCCAGCCTTTGTTCGGCTACGATACGATCTTCCGCTGGAATTACCTCGCCCAGCAAATGTTCACCCGAGGCAACCTGGGGTTTTATCCCCCCGTCACCGGAGCCGATTACGCGATCTACGACTGGCCCGACGGCATTGCGCCAGCGGTATCCTCGCTCTATTTCTGGCTTTATCGCCTGGCGGGAGCAACCCGCGCCACGCTGACGGCACCGCTCGTCGTCGGGCAGTTTTGTTTGCTGCTGGCCGGCGGATTTGCGCTGGCGCGCCGGTTGTTTTCCGATCGGGCCGCGGTTTTCACCTGCGCCCTGCTCGCGTGCAGCCCGGTCGTGGCCTGGGCCACGGCGATGGGCCAGGAAACAGGTCTCATCGCCCTCGCGCTGATCGCGCTGCTCTTTTACCTGCCGCGCACGCGCGCGGAAGCCACCGACGGGAGCATGCTGTTTGCGGGCCTCGCTGCCGGTCTCGGCGGCCTCGCGCGCGAGTACGGCCTGGCGTTGATTTTGCTCGGGCTCGGACTCGCCCTGATCCGCCGGCTCTCGGTTCGCTCGCTGGCGATCTTCTGCGGCGCCGCCCTGGTCACGGTCCTGCCGTGGTATGCGCGCAACTGGATCCGCACGGGCAATCCGCTGTTTAACCTCGAAGTCGCGGGCTGGTTTCCTGTCAATCAAGTCCACGCGTGGCTGAACCAAAGCTACCAGGTGGCGTTTGGCTGGTCGAACCTGCCGCCCAACGCACTGCGGTTTGTGCTGATCAACTGCTGTGTGGCGCTGCTGGGGACGCTGGCGGGGGGCGCGTTGTATTACCGGAAGGCGAGGCCGTTGCTCGGCGCCATCGGGTTGATCGTGGCTCTCTGGGCCCTTTCGCTCGGTTACACCGCTGCGGGATTCACCGTTGCGGTACGCGTGTTAAGTCCCGCCGTCGTGCTGGGCTGCGTGCTCGGTGGCGCCGCGTGCGCCCGCTGGGTTCCCACCCGGAAGCATCTCACCGGCGCCACACTCGCGCTCGGGCTGCTGGCCGTCGATGCCGCGCTGCGGGCGCTGACACTGCCTGGCACGGTTTATAAAATCCCACCCGCTGACTGGCTCGCGTCCGGCCGCGCCATGGCGGAGTACAACCAGCGTCCTGCCTACCGGCAGATCGCCCAGCTTGCGGGGACGGAGCGCATCCTAGTGCTTGGGCCCAACGCGTTGCTCAATGTCCAAGGCGCGCACACGCTTCCGCTCTGGAGCCCCGAGGTAAGTTTTCTGTTCGATGATCGTCTCCGGCCCGCGGAAATCGCCCGCCGGCTCCGCGCGGCGAACATCGGATACGTCCTGCTGACGCGGGGCGCCCCGAATGAAAAATTTCTGGCGCACAGCGCGTATTTTCGTGAACCCGGCGACACCTTGTTCGCGCTCTGGTCCGATGAAACCATGATTCTCCTTCGCGTGGCGGGGTTGAAGCCTCCGGCACCTGCGGCGTAGTCTACCGACCCAGAATCATGACCCCCGCCTTGCCCCTGGCCTTCCTGCCGCCGACGATACTCGGCGTTGTCTTGCTGGCGATCCTCGTCGGCTGGACCCTGCGCGAAGCCGCCCGGAAGGACTCCGCTTTCAAGATCGGCTGGAAGTGGTGGCTGCTCGCGGCGTTGACGGTCCTGTCGTTCCGCTGGCCGCTGTTGTGGACCCCGCATCAGATGAATCCCGACGAAAGCCAGTTGATTGCCGGTGCGATCACGCTCCGGCATGATCCGGTCTTCTGGCGTTCGGTGGATGGTGGCACGGCCGGGCCCTTCGATTATTATCCGCTGCTGCCGGCCGCCTGGGGTGACGGCCCGGCCAGTTATGCCATCGCCCGCCTGATTGGCGTGGCGGCGATGCTGGGTGCGCTTTTTTTTCTGGGCGAAACGCTCGCGGTGGTGGCGGGAACCACGATCGCCCGCGTGGCCCTCCTGCCCGCCATCACCTTCCAAGCGCTCACGACGAGTCCGGATTTCATCCATTGCAGCACGGAGGTCATGCCGGTGCTGCTTTTCTCGGCCGCGGGTTATGTCGCTGTAGCCGGTCAAGACGCACGCTCGACGGCCCGGCTCTGGCTCGTGGGCCTGTTGCTTGGCAGCATGCCATGGGCCAAGCTCCAAGCCACGCCGCTCGCAGCGGGTCTTTGGGCGGCGGTGGCGCTGCACGAGTTGCGTGCGCACCGGCCTCGCGCGCTTTTCCCCCTGCTCGCGGGCGGACTCCTGCCGACGCTGGGCTGTTTCGCCCTGACCACGTTCACGGGCGAAACGGCGAACATGCTCACGCCGTACCTGGCGCGGAATCTGGTATACGTGCAGAATCTCCCGGACGGACGCCTGCTCCTGCAATGGCGCAATGCCCTGACCGACGGGTATCTCGCCTTCTGGCTCGCGGGTACAGCGGTGTTTGTCACCTGGTCGTTGTGGCGCATGCGTCGGGCCCCGGAAAAATTGCGCTTGGGCGCACTGGTTGGCGGCGGCTTGCTCGCGCTTAGCGTCTGGAGCGTCATCGCGCCAAGCCGGCCCTCCACGCATCATCTGCTGCTGCTGCTTCCCGCCTTGGTGTGGACGGGAGGAGTCGCCCTAGCCGTGATTGCGTCGCCCGCCACGCCGACCGCGCCGGCAAAAAACTGCCTCCTCCTTGCGGCCTTTTTTCTCATAGTCTGCGTGCTCCCCTCAGTGGCCTGGCGGTGGCATGCCGGCGACACGTTCGCGGCCTTCACGCAAACGGACGTCCGGCCCGCCCGCCGCCGGCTCACGGAACTCGTGCGCCGATACAGCACCCCCGATGAGCCTCTGGCCATCTGGGGCTGGCGCACCTCGCTTTACGTGGAAGCCGGCCGGCGTCAGGCCACGCGACAGGCCCAGAGCGAAGCCCAGATTTACCCCAATGCCCTGCAAGGCTATTTCTTGCGGCGCTACTTCGAGGATTTCCGAGCCGCGAATCCGGCGGTGTTCGCCGACGCCGTGGGACCAGGCAACTTCGTGTTCGAGGACCGGAGCCGCGCCCACGAATGTTTCCCCCTGCTGCGCAACTGGGTCCAGGCCCGCTACACCCTGGTTGCAGACCTGGATGGCACCCGCCTTTACGTGCGGGATGACCGACTCCCCGGCGCACACGCTTTCCCTTTACCCGCCCCACGTGCGCCCTAGCTTGGGCAGCGGCAGCCTCGGCCGCCATGACTTCGTGCCCGCCCCTGCCCCACCCGGAAAAATGATTCGCAAAGTCGGCCCAGCCCTCGCGACCGCCACCCTGCTCGTCGGTCTCGCCGCGATGGGTTACTGGATGCTTTTTTCCAACCTGGCGATCTACGACGATGAGGGCTACTTCCTGATCTCGGCCCGCGAATATTTCGCGCACGGCGGACTCTACCAGTTTGTCTATAGCCAGTACGGCCCCGCCTTTTACGTGCTGGCGGATATATTCCAGCATCTGGCGGGTGCGCCCTTGGACCACACTTTCGCGCGTTTTATCACACTGGCGCTCTGGCTGGGCACTGCGGGCTGCTGCGCCGGCCTTGTGCTCCGGCGAACCGCGTCGCGCCTCCTAACGGGTTTCACGCTCACGGCCGTTTTTCTTTATCTCTATTTTATCACCGATGAACCGTTTCATCCCGGTTCGCTGATCATTTTCCTCCTCGCGCTTTCCGTGTGGCTGCTCACGGAACTGATTGACTGCCGCAAACTCAATGCCGCGGCGCTCGTGGCCGGCGGCATGGCAGCGGTCCTGATCCTGACCAAGATCAACGTCGGCGCTTTTTTCGTCATCGGCTTGGGGGCCTGGGGCCTGCTCCACGCGACCTCCCGGACAGCGCGGCGTCTCACCGGCCTAGCGGTAACGGCGGGGCTCGTCCTGTTTGCGGTGGCACTGATGCACACGCTCTGGAGCGAACGGTGGGTGCAAATCTATCTCGCCGTGTTCGCCGCCGGTGCGGTCACGCTCGTGCGCGTGTTGCCCGACGAACCGCTGCTAAAACCTCGTCAAGCGTGGCTCTTTTTCGCCGGCGCCGTCGGCATGGCGCTGGTCGTATTGATTGCCGTGGGACTGCGCGGGACTTCCGTCGCGGGACTGCTCGATGGCGTGCTGCTCGGACCGTTGCGCCACCCTGGAAATTATTCCTATCCCGTGGACTGGCGGCCCGGCACCGGTTTCATCGCCGCTCTCTCCCTGGGGCTGGCGCTGGCGTATCCGTGGGTCCAGCGGCGCTTTTCCGCCGCGACTGCGGATCGCTTGGTGATCGTGCTGCGCTTGTTGCAGACGCTGGGACTGCTGACGGGCCTCGCGCTGCTGATGAACTTTCGCGTGGTAGGCGCAATTTTTAGCTACGTCGCACCGCTCATCTGGACCTGGGTGATTCCCCTGCGTGGCGCGGAAAATTCCGGGCGGCCCTCGGTCAGCCGCGGCCTCCTCGGCTTGGTCCTGCTGCTCCAATATCTCCATGCCTATCCGGTCGGCGGGAGTCAGGAGAGCTGGGGCACCTTTCTGTTCATCCCGCTGGTGGCCCTGGGTCTCGCGGAAATCCGGGAGTGGCGCGCGGCCGCTCCTTCCGGCGCCGGCGTGACGCCGCGGAGGTGGCTCGTCTTCGCTTCCCTTCTGCTCGTCGTGCCCGTCACCAAAGCCGGCTGGGCCGCTGTCACTGCCCACCAACGTTACGCGGCAAGGACGGATCTCGGATTGCCGGGCGCCGGGCGGCTGCACCTGCCGGAATCCCAAGCCACCGCGTACCGACTGCTCGCGCTGAATGCGGTCGTCCACGGGGACCAGCTGTTTTCCCTGCCGGGCCTGTTCAGTTTCAATCTCTGGACCGATCTGCCCACGCCGACCCGGAAAAACACCACCCTTTGGTTCACGCTTCTCAACGACGGGGAACAGACCGCCATCATTCGCTCGATCGAGCAGTCCGCCCGCCCCTGCATCATCATGCAGGAATCATTGGTGCAGCTGATGCTGGCGGGCAAAGTTCCCATCCACGGCATTCTGGTGGATTATATCCAGCATCATTTCACCGTGGCCTTCCGGATCGAGGGCTTTGCGTTTCTGGTGCGGACGGGCCGGACGATCGCCCCCGTCGGAATTGCGCACATCATGCCGCTGGCCGCCGGGGGTGCGGCTCCAGGTGGACCAGATACGGAGCTGGAATTTTGCCTTGTCAGCGATGGCACGCCCATTGCCACAATCGAGTCCGCGGAGATGTCGGACCCGCGCTCGGCTACGCTGACTTTGAATGCATCGAACACCCAGGCCACGCTCGTGACCGTGAACCGCGCTAATCAGCCTCGCGGCCCGGCCACCACGAGGGCGTGGCCGCTCCGCAGCCAGGGCCTCACCCGCGTTTCCCTTCGGTTCCATCGCGCCGGGGTTGCGCTCACGCCGGTCACCACGGAATTCCATTTGAAGGATGCCGCTGGGCGAATCCTGGGTGAAATCCGGATCAACGAATGACCTCCCGCCGCGGTCAGAACCATCCCGGCCCACGCTGAATGTTTTTCCCGTTCCTCAACTGCCTGCTGCTTTTTTTCATGGTGACCTTCGGTCTGGCCTGGCCGGTGGCCGCCCGGCTCAAGCTTGCTCCGGCGGAAAAACTGGTGGCGTCAGCCGTGCTCTCTTTGCTGGGCGTCTACCTCGTCGCCTTCGGGATCTACCTGCTCCGGCTGCCCCTTGCGGGGTTTTGGATCCTGCCCATGGCCTCGCTGATCGGGCTCGCCGTGAACCGGTCAACGCTGGGAACGCTGGGACGCGACGAAAACGCCCGGGCGCTTCTCATCGGCCAGCTACTGGTCACGGGCTGGTGCGTAGGCTGGCTGTTTTTTATCGCGAGCTACATCGGCGGGGGATGGACGAGCGATTGGTACGAGCATTGGGAACGCGCGCTGTTTTTCACCGATCACTGGCCGCTGGATGCGAAATTCCTCGGCATCTACGCGCTACCCGCGCGACCGCCGCTGGCGAATCTCGTGACCGGGGCCTGGATGGCACTGACCGCGAGAAGCTTCGCGAATTACCAGCTGTTCACCGCCCTGCTCAACACGCTTGCGTTCCTGCCGGCGGGCCTGCTCGTGCGTCGCTTTCAGGCCTCCACCGGTTCCTCCCGGCCCACGGTCAGCGCGGTGGCCGTGCTGGTGCTGCTCCTGCTGCTCAATCCCTCGTTTGTGGAAAACGCCACCTTTGCCTGGACGAAGCTGATCACGGTTTTCTTCGTTCTCAGCGGACTTTATTTCTTCCTGCGTACGCAGGATGCCGATGCGCCGCGCGCCGCCGGACCGCTCTGCGCGGTGTCGCTCGCGGCAGGCGTGCTCACGCATTATTCCGCCGGACCGTTCGTCCTTCTACTGGTGCTAGCGTGGCCCATCCTGAACCGGAAACGCTGGACCGAAGCCGGGTTCTGGCGGCAGACCGCCGGACTCGGCCTCCTCGGCGCCCTCGTGCTGGCCACGTGGTTTGGCTGGTCGCTGGCGGCCTACGGGGTGCACACCACGCTCCTCTCCAACTCCAGTGTCATCGTGCCGGACGCTCAGGCCGGCAACCAATGGCTCAAGATCGCGTTGAATCTGCGCGACACCCTCGTGCCGCATTTTCTGCGTCCGCTGGATGGCGCACTGATCGCGCAGACCAGTCGCTGGGGATACTGGCACGACTGGTTTTTCCAACTGTATCAGCTTAACCTGCTCTTCGTCTTCGGCAGTGTGGGGTGGCTGGTGCTCGGCCGGGAGCTGGGACGCGGCTGGGGCCGGGCGACTCCGCAGAGCCGCAGGTTTTGGGTCGGGTTCGCGGGCGGCGCGATCCTGCTCGGCGTGGCCGTGCACGGTGCGCGTGACACGTGGGGGCTCGCGCACATCTGCCTGCAGACGATCGTGGTGCTCGGGCTCGCGTACCTGGCCGCGCGCTGGTCCAGCCTGGGCCGCGGCTGGCGATTCATCCTGTGGGTTGGCGCGTCGCTCGATTTCTGCCTCGGGATCGCGCTGCATTTCGCTGTCGAGAGTTACGGTTTGGATCATTGGTTCACTCCTGACCGCCCATTCATGGCAACGCTGAGAAGCTATGCTGAACCCTCCCTCATGAATGCCGCGGCGAAATTGGTGCATCATCTCCAGTTTTTCCGAGACGTTTTTCCCGCCCCCGCGTTCGTGGTCCTAGTCCTGCTCGCAAGCATCCTCGGCCTGACCGTGGCCCGCATCCGCTCCAAATGAGTCATTGGCTTGGCCCACGCCTGCAGCCCCCGACCGGTGCGACCCCACTTCCGCGCGATCTGGCGCTCGAGGGTGCTCGCGGGGTCTGTGCCGGTCTCGTGCTGTTTGCCCACCTTTTCCTTTGGATCCCCTATCTCGACCCGGTTTGGGCGCCCTCGCCGCGCTTGTCGTGGATCAGCTTGGGTTTGCCAGCGGTGCTGTTTTTCTTCGTTCTCTCCGGCTACGTCATCGGCTTGGTCACGACCGGTCCCGCCACCGGGGCCGCGATCCGGAACTATCTCCGGCACCGCGCGGGCCGCTTGATCCCGCTCAACACACTGGCGGTGGGGCTTAGTGCGCTGCTGCTGGTTCATCCGGTGTGGAAAGCCGTGATGGGGAACCTGGTCTTTCTGCAGAACAACGAACCGTATCCAGTTCTCGGAGTTTTCCCGTTGCTGGACAACAACCCGAACCTCTGGAGTCTAAACTACGAAGTCGTGTTTTACCTGGGCTTCATCCTGGTATGGCTGTTTCCGGTCCGCGCGGGCGCCCTGCTTGCGGGATTGTTCCTGCTGATTGTCGCGCACGCTCTGGGCCTGCCGATTTCGCGCATGGTCGCCCGTTATGCCTGCGGAGCGTTTTTCTGGCTCGCTGGTTTGATGGTGGCGTGGCGGACGTCGCCCGCGGAGCGGTCCGGCCAGCAAAGCAACTGGCCGTCGGCGGCGTTGTTCGCTTACGTTTTGTGGGTCTTTGCCCCGCTGCGCACCGTGTGCGTGCACTGGTATTGGGTCAACTGGGCTTGGCCCGGACCCATCCCAGTGTCACCCCACCGGCTCGATTTTATCCCCGCATGTACTTGGCTGCTGCTGGTGGTCACTGGTCGCGCGCCTCAGGCCCAGCGGTGGTTTGGCAGGATTTGCGTAACGCTCGCCGTCCTTGGACTCGCCGGCCGGATTTGGTCAGGCGATTGGCGGGAAGTGGATACGGTCGCCACGCTGGTACTGGTGATTGCCGTCGCCCTGTTGCAGCGCTCCTTCAGCCTGCGGCCGCTGGAGCGACTCGCGCCCTTGGGGGCCGTCTCCTTTGGCCTCTACATCATCGCGACCCCGCTGCAGCTGGCCCAGCGGGCGATCCTTCCGGAATTTTCCGGCACCCCTCTGACGTTTACCGTCCGCCTGATCGCCCTGTTAATGGTCACCACCGCCACCGTGTGGCTGCTGGAGCGGAAAATAGCTCCCCCACTGGCGCGCTTGATTCGCGGACGCAAACCAGCCCGCTCGGCGGCCGATAAGTAAATCCTCGCCTGGCCGGATCCGCGCTTGTGCTCGCCCTACCCCTGATAATCCCCAGCGTGAATTGAATTATCGGCCCCGCCGTCGCTGCCATGTCTGTCTCCGCCTCCAAAATTGCCATCGTCATTCCCGTCTTCAATGAGGAGGCGGTGTTACCGGAGCTGTTCGCGCGGTTGACGGCCGTGTTCGCGGCGCAGCCGGATTGCGCGTGGACGGTGGTGCTCGTAGACGACGGCAGCCGTGATCGTTCGGTCGAACTCGTCGGCGCCCAGGCCACCCGCGACCCGAGGTTTCAACGGCTGGAGCTCTCGCGCAATTTTGGTTTCCAAGCCGCGCTCTCCGCCGGTCTCGCGCGGACTGGCGATGCGGAAGCGGTGGTGACCATGGACGCCGATCTGCAGGATCCGCCCGAGCTCATCCCCGCGCTGGTCGCGGCCTGGCGCGGGGGCGCGGATGTCGTGCGCGCCACCCGGCGTTCCCGCAGCGAAAAAGGCCTGCGGCGCGCGGGCTTCGACCTGTTTCACGCGTTTTACGGACGGCTCACGGATTACCCCATTGAGCCCAACACCGGCACCTTCGGTTTGCTCGGGCGCGCGGCGGTCGAGGCGTACAATGCCCTGCCGGAGCGGCACCGGTTCTTTCCGGGTCTGCGCGCCTGGATCGGTTTCAAGACCGCGGATGTGATGTACGACCGGAAGGAACGCGCCGCGGGCCAGCCCCAGCAAAGCTTCCGGCGCCTCGCCCGCTACGCGATGGACGGACTGTTCAGCTTCTCCTATCTGCCGCTGAGGTTGCTGACCTATTGCGGCCTGTTCATCGCCGCCATCGGTTTTGCCATCGGCGTGTTTTTTGCCGTGCGCCGCATCATCGGCATCGAGACCGCCCAGACGGGTTTCACCACCCTGGTCACGCTCGTGCTCTTTCTTGGTGGTGTGCAGCTGATCGGCATCGGCGTGCTCGGCGAATATCTCGGTCGCATCTACGACGAGGTGAAGCGCCGGCCGCAGTA
>JBDTJA010000231.1:0-4108 GCA_039936075.1 Opitutaceae bacterium
GAGTTTCGCTACCGCAATTCCCCGCTCGATCCCCGCACGCTTTTTTTCGTCATCAGTCAGTCCGGCGAGACCATCGACACACTCGCCGCGCTGCGTGAAGCGAAGCGCAAAGGCTATCGGGTCCTGGCGATCAACAATGTCGTCGGCTCGAGTATCGCGCGCGAAGCCGATGGCGGCATCTATCAGCACGTCGGCCCCGAGATTGGGGTGGCCTCGACCAAGGCGTTCACCTCGCAACTGCTGATCGGCGCCATGGTTGCGCTCTATCTCGCCCGGATGCGCGACATGAGTTTCAGCGACGGCGTCCAGTATGTGAATGCCCTCAAGTCGGCGCCCGACCTCGTGCGCCAGGCGCTCAAGCTCGCCCCGCGCATCAAGGCGATCGCGAAACGCTACGCCAAGTTCCACGACATGCTGTTCCTGGGCCGCCTTTCGCTCTTCCCCATCGCGCTCGAAGGCGCGCTAAAATTGAAGGAGATATCCTACATCCACGCCGAGGGCTACCCGGCGGCCGAAATGAAGCACGGGCCCATCGCGCTCATCAGCGAAAAATGCCCGACCGTTTTTTTCGCGCCCAAGGGCGAGCTGTTTAACAAACTCGTTTCCTCGATGCAGGAGATCAAGGCGCGTCACGGCCCGATCATCGCCATCATCACGGAGGGAGCCGAGCTGCCCAAGGGTCTGGCCGACGACGTCATCACTCTGCCGCATTGTCACGAAGCCGTGCTGCCCATCATCGCGTCGATCCCGGTGCAGCTACTGAGTTACTACATCGCGGTCGAGCGGGGTTGCGACGTGGACAAGCCGCGCAACCTCGCGAAATCAGTGACGGTGGAGTGATAACGAACGCTGCGCGTGCGTTGGGAGATAGGAGATGGAAGATAGGAGATCGGGATGAACCTGCCAGGTACTCTTGCCCGTGCCCCACACGGTAATCTATCTCCCACCTTCCATCTCCCATCTCCCGGCCGCCCAGCGGCCCGCCCTCATTCGCCTTGCCGCTTTGCACGCGCCCACGCATAAGCCTCAGCCTCCGCCGATGAACATCCACCCTTCCAGAGACGCCTTTCTTCGCCTCGCTACCGAGGGTAACGTCATCCCGGTTTACACCGACTTGATGGCCGATTTTGAGACGCCCGTCTCGGCCTACGCCAAGCTCAAGGAGGCTGGTCCGTCCTATCTGCTCGAGTCCGTGGAGGGCGGCGAACGGCTTTCGCGCTACAGCTTCATCGGCTGCCGCCCGCGCAAGATTTTCATCTGCGGTCCCCAAACCACTGAGATCCGCCAGCCCGGCAAGCCGACGGAAACCGTCCCGACCCCCCGCGATCCGCTGCAGCTGATCGAGACCGAGATGGCTGGCTACAAGCCGGTCACCCTGCCCGACCTGCCGCGGTTCACGGGAGGAGCGGTCGGCTTTGTGGGTTATGAATACATCACGCGGATCGAGCCGACCGTCCCGGCGGCCAAGGCCGACGAATTGAAGGTGCCGCTGTTGTACTTCATGCTGTCAGACTCGCTCCTGATTTTTGACCGCGCCAAGCAAACGCTCCGCCTCTGTGTCAACGCGCACGTCCAAGGCGACAGCGGCGTCGCCTATGACGCCGCCGTGGCTGAGGTGAAGGCGCTCCACGAGCTCCTCAAGCAGCCCCGTGAACTGCCTCCCGCTCCCTTGATCGAGCCGGAGAAGATCGAGGTTCCGTCCGGCAATTTCACCCGCGAACGCTTCGAGAAAGCCGTGGAAGACTCGAAGGAGTACATTCGCGCGGGGGACATCATCCAGGTCGTCGGCGCCCAGCGCTTCACCAAGCCGTTTACCAAAACCCCGCTCGACCTCTACCGGACACTACGCACGGTCAACCCGTCGCCCTACATGTTCATCCTCGAGGCCGGGGACTTCTCCATTGTGGGGGCCTCGCCCGAGGTGCACGTACGCCTCACCGACGGCCTTGTCGAAATCCGGCCCATCGCCGGGACCCGCCGCCGGGGCGCCACGGTCGCCGAGGACCTCGCCCTCGAGAAGGAATTGCTCGCGGATGCCAAGGAAAAGGCCGAACACCTCATGCTCGTTGACCTCGCCCGCAATGACATCGGCCGCGTCTGCCAGTTCGGCAGCGTCGTAGTACCTCAGTTCATGGCCGTGGAACGCTACTCACACGTGATGCATATTGTCTCACAGGTCGAAGGTCGCATCTCGCCGGATAAAAATGCCTATGACCTGATGCGTGCCACGTTCCCGGCGGGCACGGTTAGCGGCGCACCAAAGATCCGGGCGATGCAGATCATTTCGGAAATCGAACAGCTGCAGCGCGGCTTCTATGCCGGTGCGCTGGGGTATTTCGGGTATGATGGTAATATGGACACATGCATCATGCTCCGCACCGCGCTGCTGAAAAACGGCCAGGTTTACATTCAGGCTGGCGGCGGCTGGGTGGCGGATTCGGTGCCGGCGGAAGAGTACCAGGAGACCATTAATAAGGCTTCCGCACTCTTCAAAGCCTTGGCCATGGCCGAGCAGTTTTGAGCCCCATCTAGGGTCGCCAGTGCGCCACCCTGTCGCGGAGCAGAAGGGAAGTGGGCCAAAATCGCGCCTCCTCACCCAACGATTGGTGCATCCTGCCTCTGTAGCCACTCGTTTAAGAGTTGGAACAGTCCTAGCTTAGTCTTGGGAACAAACTACCGGCTTCGAGCCTCTACATTAACCTGAAAGGATTTTTATCATGCCCACTAAATCCAAATTTAACGACACTGCGGTTGAGCTCGATGAAGCTCCCGCTGCCCTCCGCGTCGAAGTGCCTGACGCTCCCCCTTCCTTCCTCGAAAAGCCTGATCGCTCGGCACCCGAGGCGCCCATCCCGCACGGCGAACGCAGCAACCTGCAGCTTTATCTACAAGAGATCGGCAAGACTCCCCTGCTCACCATCGCCGAGGAAGTGACCCTTGCTCGCAAGATCCGCCGCGGCGACAAGGCCGCCCGGGATCATATGATCTCGGCCAACCTGCGCCTCGTCGTGAAAATCGCGATGGACTATAAGGATTTTGGCCTGCCGTTGCTTGACCTCATTAGTGAGGGAAACATCGGTCTGATCAAGGCCGTCGAGCGCTTCGACCCCCGCAAGGGTGGCAAGCTCTCCACGTATGCAGCCTGGTGGATCAAGCAATCCATCAAGCGTGCCTTGGCTAACCAGTCCAAGACGATCCGCCTGCCGGTTCACTTGGTGGACAAGATTTCCAAGATGCGCCGCACGGCCATGAAACTCACCGAGGAGCTCGGCCGCGAGCCCACCGACGAAGAGTTGGCCATCGAGCTCCAGATTCCCACCAGCAAGGTCGCCCACCTCAAATCCGTCAGCGTGCGTCCGGCTTCGCTCGACGCCCCCGTCGGCGAAGATGGCGACTCCGCGACCTTCGGCGAGATCGTTGGCGATGACAATGCGATCAGCCCGTACGATGGCCTGCGCGACAAAAACCAGAACTCCGACCTGCATGCGATGGTCGACTCGCTCGACGAGCGCGAGGCGGAGATCATCAAGCTGCGGTTCGGCTTGGACGGAAAAGACGAGCTCACGCTCGAGGAAGTTGGCAAGAAATTCCACGTCACCCGGGAACGCATCCGCCAGCTTGAGTACCTCGCTCTGTCCAAAATGCGGCGCGCGATGGTGAAACATGAAGCGGTCCGCACCACTGAGGAAATCGAGGAAGACGAGCGCGTCCGCCAGCGGAACACGGTCATCCGCGACTTCATCGAGGCCAAGTCCCGCAAGTCGGCACCCGTCAAGGCCGGCCGGAACTGATCGAACGACGCGATCCCCTCACCTCCTAAACCTTCGAGGCCGGCAGCGATGCCGGCCTTTTTGCTGGTCGCGTCCCATGATCCAGCCACGGTTCGTCTTGTGGGTCGGGGTTTACCGGCCAAGTGACACCACCTCCCGAACAGTTTTTCGGATCAGGTCGCCGGACAAGCCTTGCGTCCGAGGCCGGACAACCGCCCCGACCCCAATCCAAGCATTCGGTTGGCTTAGTAATACAATACGTTACTAACCCGCCGGGTCGGATTCGCGGATGAAACCTGACTCGTCCCGACTGGGAACGGGCCACGGCGCCAACCGGC
>JBDTJA010000232.1:0-20840 GCA_039936075.1 Opitutaceae bacterium
TTCTGGGGCGCGCTGGCGATGGCCGTGACCGCCGGGGTCGGCGCCCTGTTTGCGGCCAAGCCCTGAACGCTGATCGGACGGACACCCCATCATGAGCGATACCACCGCGAGTTTGCGCCGGAAGATCAGCAGTGCGGGCGATCTCCAGTCGGTAGTTCGCACCATGAAAGCACTCGCGGCCTCAAGCGTCGGGCAATATGAGAAATCGGTCGCGGCCCTGGGAGATTATTATCGCACCGTCGAACTGGGATTGGGCGCCTGTTTTCGGGCTGATCCCCCCGGGGCACCGCAGGTGAAACGGAGGGGGACGCCTGCGCCCATGGGGATCGGCGCCGTGGTTTTCGGGTCGGATCAGGGGCTTGTCGGCCAGTTCAATGACATCGTGACGGACTTTGCCCTCAAGACTCTCGCGGGGCTGCCGGGTCAACCGCACGTGTGGGCCGTTGGCGAGCGCGTGGGAGCGCGGCTGGCGGACGCAGGCGTGACGCCGCTCGGTATTTTTGCGGTGCCGAATTCGGTGGCGGCGATCACACCGCTCGTGGGACAGATTCAGATCGAAAGCGAAGCGCGCCGGACCAAGGGCGAGTACGCGCAACTCTACGTGTTTCACAATCGCCCCGGGGCCGGGGCGCAGTACGAACCGGTCAGCCAGCACTTGCTCCCGCTCGACGCGGCCTGGGCCAAAGGCCTGGCCGAAGCCCCATGGCCAACGAAGCTGCCCCCCGAGGTGATGGGGGACGTCACGACGGTCCTGCGCGCGCTGATCCGCGAATATCTTTTCATCTCGTTCTTTCGCGCGTGCGCCGAGTCCCTCGCCAGCGAAAACTCCAGCCGGCTGGCGGCAATGCAACGGGCCGATAAGAATATCGACGATCTGTTGGAGACGCTGCATGGAAGCTTTCATCAATTGCGTCAGAGCGGCATCGACGAGGAGCTGTTTGATGTGATATCCGGTTACGAGGCGCTGGCGGGGCGCAACCCTCACTCCTCCGCGGGAAATTCCTCATGAAGACCAAGATCAACTCCAAAGACTTTCGGGTCGTCTCCGGCAAACACGTCAAGCTGTCGCGCTGGCCCACGCGCGCGAAGGCGAGCTACGACTCGAAGCACGATTACACGAAGATGCTCGCCGATCAGCTGGATGAAATGAGCGACCTGCAAAACCGGCTGTACGCCCAAGACCGCTATGCGCTGCTGCTGATTTTCCAGGCGATGGATGCGGCGGGCAAGGACGGTGCGATCAAGCACGTGATGTCGGGCGTCAACCCGCAAGGCTGCCAGGTCTTCAGTTTCAAGCATCCCAGCGCGCAGGAGCTGGATCACGATTTCCTCTGGCGCACCACGCGTTGCCTGCCGGAACGTGGCCGCATCGGCATTTTCAACCGGTCGTATTACGAGGAGGTGTTGATCACGCGGGTGCACCCGGACGTCCTGCAGGCCGAGCGGCTGCCGGAGGACGCCTTGGATTCCCCGAAGTTGTGGCGGCACCGCTACAAGTCGATGCGCGACCTGGAGAAGCACCTGCACCGCAACGGCACGCGGGTCGTGAAGTTTTTTCTCCATCTCTCGAAGGAGGAGCAGCGCCAGCGCTTTCTGGCGCGCATTGATGACCCCAACAAGAACTGGAAATTCAGCACCGCGGACGTGAAGGAGCGCTCTTTCTGGAGCAAGTACCAACGGGCCTACCAGGAATGCCTCTCCGCAACCAGCACCACCGACTCGCCGTGGTATGTCGTGCCCGCCGACGACAAGGAGAACGCCCGGCTGATCATTTCCCAGGTCATCGTCGAAACCTTGGAAGCCATGAAGCTGAGGTATCCCCGGACCAGCCCCCAGCATCGCAAGGAATTGCTGGCCGTTCGCAAAATTTTGGCGAAAAAGTGAGCCGGTGTCCGTCTCCGGCCTGAGTGTCCTTGTCGCCATGGCGCCGGCGGCCCAGCCGGTGGCGGTGCTCGTCATTTTCGCGCTCACATACCTCGGTATCGCACTGGGCCGGGTGCCAGGCCTGAAACTCAACCGCGCCGGCATCGCGCTGCTGGGCGCAATTGCGATTATGATGTTCTCGGGGCTGCCGACCTCGGCGGCAATCGGGTTCATCAACTGGCCAACCATCCTGCTGCTGTTCGGTTTTTTTGTCATCTCGGCGCAGATGCGCTTGTCGGGATTGTTCGAAAAAATTGCCGCCAGCCTCTCGGCCCGGCTCGACCACCCGGCGCGGTTTCTGCTGATCCTCATGCTGGTAACCGCCGGACTGTCGGCGTTGTTGAACAACGATGTCGTGTGTTACGTCTTTACGCCGGTGCTGGCGACGGCGCTGCTCCGCCGGCGGCTCAATCCGGTCCCGTTCCTCATTGCTCTGGCGGTGGCCAGTAACTTCGGCGCGGCCGCGACCCTGGTCGGCAATGCGCAGGATATGATGATCGCCCAGCTGGCCGGGCTGAACTTCGGGCGCTACCTGTGGTGGTGCATGGCGCCGGTGTTGTTTGCCTTGGGCAGTGCCTATGGGATCATCTGGATGATGTGCCGGCACCATCTGGCGCTTGCTGAACCGTTGCCCACCAGCCTGCCGGAGTCGCTCCCGGCCTATGATCGTGCGCATGCGCTCAAGGGCCTGGTCATCCTCGGACTCGTCGTGGCGTTTTTCTTCACCGCCATTCCCAAGGAAGTTGTCGCGCTGACCGCGGCCGGCATCCATCTCGCGAGCCGGAAATTTCGCACCGAGGATTTACTGGCACAGGTGAACTGGCCGATCCTGATCTTGTTCATGGGACTGTTCGTGGTCACCGGCGTGTTTCAAGCCGTGGGCTGGACCGACCAGGCCGCGCAATGGCTCGCCCATGCCGGAGTGAACCTCACGTCGTTGCCGGTGTTGGCGGTGGTGACTGCCGGGCTGTCCAACCTGATCAATAATTCTGCCGCGGTGATGCTGCTGGTGAAGGTGGTGGACGTGAGTCATCCCACGACGGCCTACGTGTTGGCGCTGGCGAACAGCTTCGGCGGCAGCCTCATCATCCTCGGCAGCGTCGCCAACATCATCGTCGTGCAGCAGGCGCGCGAGCTGGGCATCACCATTTCCTTTCGCGATTTCGCGCGCCTCGGGGTGCCCGTGACGCTGGCGGCGCTCGCTGGGCTGCTCGGCTGGTTGACGATCATGGGATGAAGGGTGGCGGATGACGGGGGAGCGATTGTGGACGGAAAGTCATCCGGGCGGTGAACCCGGGGTCGATTGGTCGGTCGGGATATCCGATGAAAACGTCATTCAAGAATCTGGAAGGAATGGAACTGCAGGCACGCGATGGAGCCATTGGGACGGTCAAGGATCTGCTCATCGACGATCATCACTGGGTCGTGCGTTACCTGGTGGTTTCGACTGGTCACTGGCTGCCGGGGCGGCGGGTGCTCATCGCCGCCAACGAGCTCGAGTCGTATGTTGCCGACAAGAAGTATCTGGCGGTGGATCTCTCGCAGGATGAGATTCGGAACAGTCCGGAGGCCGCGTCCCGCAGCGAACTCAGCCGCGAGTACGAAACCGATCTTCACCGGCATTATGGCTGGGCCGCCTATTGGGCGGAACCAGGCGTGAGTGGCGGGCAGCTGATCAGTCCGGCGGCGGCCCCGACCGCGGCGGCCGTCCGCGATATGTTTACCTCTGAGCGGCCGGTCGAAAATGCCGGTGCCGATGGCGTCATGGCCGACGAGCGTGCGGCCGAAAAACGCCCGCTCCTCCGGAGCGCCCACGAGCTTTGTCGCTATCATGTCGAAGCCAAGGATGGTCCGATTGGACACGTGGCTGACTTCGGGATCGAAGTCAGGGGCTGGTCTGTGCCCACCTTTGTCGTCGATGCCCATTTATGGTGGCCGGGCGAAGAAGCTTTCGTGGGAACCGGGCACATTCTCGAAATCGATTCCGAGAACAAGAAACTGTGGCTGAGCCTCACCCGCGAGGCGGTCAAAGGGGGGCCGCGAACGACGTGAAATAGTCAGGGATTTTAACCACTGATCTCACCGAAAACGCGGACCAAACCTGATTGACCTGATCTTTGGTTCAGATTGGTCCGTGTCCGACGGTGTAATCCGCGGTCATGGATCGAAGTGGGAACGCCGCGAACCTCTGCGCAGATTCCAGGCGGGCGCAGCGAAGCAGGTTGGTCGGATGGATTAGATGAGCCGACGACGGCGGGAGCTTGCGAAGGGCTCGGTCGCCTAGCTTCAGTTCAGGCCCGGTGAGCGGTTCCCGTAACGATCGAGGATCCCTTTGAGTCGTTCGCCGATGGTTTCGGCCACGGCAATCAGCTCCGCAGCTTCGGCGGGGGCCAAGTACGCCCGACAGTGGCGGCGCCACAAATCCAACCAGGCATCGAAATGTTTCTGCTCCAGGCCGAGCGGGAGATGCTTCACCGGCATTCCGCCGGCATACACGGCCGGGCCTCCCGTCATGCCCGACCAGAAATCCGCGATCGTCTCGAGATGCGTGGGCCAGTCGGTGATCTGGCGGTTGAAGATGGGGCCGATCTCCTGCTGTTGCCGCACATCGGCGTAGAAGTGATGCAGCAAATGAGCCAACGCCGGACGGCCGCCCAGCCGGTCGTAGAGCGAGGAGGTGGGGGACGGAGAGTTCATGCGAGGGTGAATTCCAAGCTGATTGCCGCCGCGTTCAGTCGCAAGGCCGCGCGTGATCCCACGAGACAATAGTGGCCCATCGGAGAGGGGCGGAAGAGAAAGGCTCGAGGAGGCATCGGGGTCTAGTGTAGCCCGGATTTTGCTGCACGCGAGTGGGAGTTTCGTGCGCGGATCCCGGTCGCAAGGCTCACGGTAGTCGAGTCGAACGGCGCGCGGGACAAATTGGGATCACGAACGATGCAAGACGCCAGAAGACTGACTCGCAAAGCGAATGACCCGCTAATGTCACCACCCGCTTTCGCCATGGCTAAGGCGTGGCTGAAGGATTTGACGACGGACACAGATCAAGCCGATCCATTTTGCGAGGGTCCTGATCCGCGCCCTTGGGGTTTGTCGTCAAATCAGGTGTCTTCTTTTCGAGTCGACTCTTGCTGTTGGCGTGGAGGCTCATTTCCTCAGAACTGATGGAGCACCCCAACGAACTTCCGCTACTGGAGGTCACGAACCTGCAGACGAGTTTTTTTACCTCGGATGGAATCGTGCCGGCGGTGGATGGGGTGAGTTTTTCGCTCGGCCGCGGGCGCACACTCGCGCTCGTGGGCGAGAGCGGGTCGGGGAAGAGCGTCACGGCGTATTCGATCCTGCGTCTCATTCAGCCACCAGGCCGGATCACGGGCGGGAAGATTCTGTTCCGATCCGCGCGGGCCGGGGAGATTGACCTCGCGGCGTTGGGGGACCGGTCGGACGCGTTGTTCAAGGTGCGCGGTGGGATGATCAGCATGATTTTCCAGGAGCCGATGACGGCGTTGTCGCCGGTACACTCCATCGGCAGCCAGATCGCTGAGGCGATTTTGCTGCATCAGCACGTGGCCAAGGCCGAAGCGCGGCGGCTGACGGTCGAAATGCTGGGGCAGGTCGGGATCGCGCGGGGTCAGCAGTGTTTCGACCAGTATCCGCACGAGTTGTCGGGCGGCATGCGGCAGCGTGTGGTGATTGCGATGGCGCTGGTGTGCCGGCCGGAGCTGTTGATTGCGGACGAGCCGACGACGGCGCTCGATGTGACAATCCAGGCACAGATTCTCGGGCTGATCAGAACGCTGCAGCGCAGCATCGGCTGCTCGGTGCTGCTTATCACGCACGATTTCGGAGTGGTGGCGCAGGTGGCGGACGATGTGGCGGTGATGCACCGCGGGAAAATCGTGGAGCATGGAACGGTGCGGGGGGTGCTCAAGAACCCGCAGCATGAGTACACGCGGGCGTTGCTGGATGCCCTGCCGAGCCGGAGGGCTGCGGGATGAAGACTCAGACTTCAAGCGTCAGCGGGATGGCCAAAAAAAAGCACAAAAAGCGCAAAAGTTTCTGGAGCGAACTTCGATTCAGGTTAGGACCTTTTTGTGCTTCCAGTGCCTCTTGGTGGCTAAATTCCGGGATCGAGGTGGACCGTGCAGTCCCTTGCGCGGTTTCGGGAGCGTGGCTGACTCAGATGCCGCGCGCGGAGCGCACGGCCCACCTTTCCGATGTCGGGCGTAAAGCCCGATCCACGCCATGAATCCCGAGCCAATCTTATCCGTCCGCGGGCTATCCAAGCACTTCCCGGTGATGAGTCGGGGGGTGCGCGCGAAGCAGACGGGGGTCGTCAAGGCGGTGGATGACGTGAGTTTTGATTTGGCGCCTGGCGAGACGCTGGGGCTCGTCGGCGAAAGTGGATCGGGGAAAACGACGACGGCGCGCTGTATCCTGCGTGCGATCGAGCCGACGGCGGGTCAGGTGATTTTCCGGCTGCCGGATGGTCGGACGGTGGACATCGCGAGCTTGTCGGATCGGGCGCTGAAGCCATTGCGGCAGCATGCACAGATGGTCTTCCAAGATCCGTTTTCCTCGCTCAACCCGCGAATGACCGTCGGCAACATCGTCGGAGAGCCGCTCGTGATCCATGGACTGGCGCGCAAGGCCGAGCTGGAGGACCGCGTGGTCGAGGTGCTGCGCCGGGTGGGGTTGAAGCCGGAGCACCGCGCGCGTTATCCGCATGCGTTCAGTGGCGGCCAGCGTCAGCGCATCGGCATCGCGCGCGCGCTCATCATGAAGCCGTCGCTCATCGTGTGCGACGAGGCGACGTCGGCGCTCGACGTGACGATCCAGGCGCAGGTGCTCGATTTGCTGAAGGAACTGCAGACGGAGTTTCAGCTGACGTATCTCTTTGTGGCGCACAACCTCGATGTCGTTCGCAATTTTTGCGGACGCGTGGCGGTGATGCGGCGAGGGCGCATTGTGGAATTGGCGGAGACGGCGCGGATTTTCGCCGCACCCGAACATCCCTACACAAAAATCCTGTTGTCGGCGATTCCGTCAGCCGACCCGGATGTGCCGATGAATTTCGCCGTGGCGGAGGAACTGGCTAAGCTCGATCGTTGAAGTGGGATGTTAATCGCGAAGGGCGCTAAGGCAGGACGCAGGCGGGCGGATTCGGATTGTTACCACGAAGAGCTCGAAGCTCACGAAGGTACAGACATCAGAAGAGATTGAGCCCAATCCGCAGAGGTTTTGAGGCTTGGGCTTCGTGAACTTCCCCAACTTCGTGGTAAAAGGCTCGAGGTCTTCTCTTCCCGAGCTTTGCGAGGTTCGCGGTGAAAACCAGATCCTATTTCTTCGCGACGACGAAGGGGCCGAAGAAGCCGGCCTGCGTGGCGGGGAAGCTGCCTTTGAGGCGGACGCCTTTGTCCTCATGCTCCTGCTCGTGGACATGGCCGAGCTGATGCATCTTCGCGATCACGTCGTAGCGGTCGTGAGGGACGAGGAGTTCGGTTTCGCCGAGAGCGCTGGCGATTTGCTCGATGCAGGCTTCCTCGAGATCATCGAGCCCGGCCTTCGTCTGCGCGCTGACGAAGAGGGCGCCGGGCACGAGCTGCTTGGCGCGGCGCTTCATCGCGGGCGTGGCAGCGTCGACCTTGTTGAAAACGGTGATCATCGTCTGATCGGCGGCGCCGAGCTCGGCCAACACGGCGAGCGTGGTGGCGTGGTGCTGCTCGAAATTCGGGTTGGTGACGTCGAGGACGTGGATCAGGAAGTCGGCGACAACGACTTCCTCGAGCGTGGCCTTGAACGCCTCGACGAGACCGTGGGGCAGGCGGCGGATGAAGCCGACGGTGTCGGTGATGAGCAGCTTGTGGTTGCCGCGCAGGACGAGAGAACGCGTGGTGGGGTCGAGCGTGGCGAAGAGTTTGTCGACGGCGAGGACGGTTGCGCCGGTGAGGGCGTTGAGCAGTGAGGATTTGCCGGCGTTGGTGTAACCGACGATGGCCGTGGTCGGAACGGGCACGCGCAGGCGGCGGCGGCGCTGGACGCCGCGCTGTTTCACGACCTCGACGAGCTCGGACTTGAGGTGGGCGATGCGATCGCGGACGAGGCGGCGATCCTGCTCGAGCTGGGTTTCACCTTCACCACCCATGGAGCCCTTGCCCCGCTGACGGGAAAGATGGGTCCAGGCGCGCGTCAGGCGCGGGAGCGAATACTCCATGCGGGCGAGGGCGACCTGCAGCACGGCTTCGCGGGTGTGGGCGCGGTCGGCGAAGACCTCGAGAATGACTTCCTCGCGGTCGATGACGGGCAGTTCGGACATTTCCTCCCAGTTGCGCTGCTGGGCGGGCGAGAGATGTTCGTCGAAGACGATGACGTCAGCGCCCTCGGCCTTGGCCATGTCTGCGAGTTCCTTGGCCTTGCCGCTGCCGAGGAGCAGGGCGGGCGTGGGCTGGCGCAGGGTGACGAGCGTGGACCGGACCACGGAGATGCGCAGATTTTCGACCAACTCCTTCAATTCCCCGAGGAGTTCCGCGCCTTCGCCCTCCGCCATCTTGTGGGTTTGCACGCCAATGAGGAAGGCGCGCTCGAGTTTGGTGGGTTTGTCAGTGAGGAAATCGGCCATGCGAAGAACAGACAGTGGGGCGGCGTCAGGGTGGGGTCAACTGGGGCGGAAGGATTTTGATGGCCGTGCGCGAGATTCGTTTTTAACCGCGAAGCTCGCGAAGAAAGCCAAGTTCGGATCGGACGGCGGAGATTCGGATTTTTTACCACGAAGCGCACGACGCTCACGAAGATTCTGATGCCGGAATTTAACCACGAAGATTAGGAAGCGCACGAAGCCCGAGTCTCAAACCTCTGAGGAGCGGGTTTCTCTCTTCCGCTGTCTTAGCCTTCGTGCGCTTCCTAATCTTCGTGGTTAAAAAGGTTCGGAGTATTCCCTTCGAGCTCTTCGCGAACTTTGCGGTGAAACAGCTCGATTGCCGCGGCCGGAGGGCACGGCCCAACTCAGGACTGGTAAATGACCGGCGTCATTTTGCCGTTCATCACTCCACCGACCTCGACGTCGGAGGCGAAGTGGGCACGGTCATCCTGGCGAGCCTTGGTCGTCGGTTCGACCAGGCGGATGTCCTCGTCCATGTAGATGATCGTCATGACGGCGCGCGGCGTCTTGGTCGTGTTCGGGCCGGCGCGGTGGAAGGTCCAGCCGGAGTGAAAACTCACCTCACCGAGGTCAAAGGGCGTGTCGTTGAGCGGGTAGTTCTGGTCCTTGAGTGAGCGGCCGATTATGGCCTCGCTCTCGTCGCTGATCCCGAGCTCGCGTCCGGCTTCGAACCGGTGGCTGCCGATCGAGAACGCGAGCGGACCCATTTCCTGCGTGACGGCTTGAAGGGGAATCCACGCGGTCACGGTGTTGGCGTTGCTGAGGGGCCAGTAATATTGATCAGCGTGCCACGGCGTGATGCCGCCACCGGCTTCCTTGTAGAGGGCCTGATCATGGTAAATGCGGACTCCCTTTACGCCGAGCAGTTCGGCGGCCATGCGGCCGAGACGCTGGCCCCAACAAAATTCCTTCACGGTTTCGCTCTTCGTCCAAATGTTGCCGACCTGGAGGAAGGCCTTGCTGTAGGTGTCACGCTGCTCGATCGGCAGATGCATCGTGTTGAGGCGAAAAACTTCCGGCGTGATGATGTTGCCGTAGTAGGCAAGCGCCTCGGGGGAGAGAACGTGCTTCAGTTTGATAAACCCCTCGCGGCGGAACTGGGCGATCTGCGCGGGAGTGAGCGGGTAGGGGGAATCAATATCGGGCTTGGCCATGGTTTGAAGTGCTGTGCTCCAACGAAATGCCATCGGCGGGCCCGCGCCAACTCAAAGTAATGATATTTCAAGGCAGTCTTTCGGGCTCCGAGTCCGCGGCGATCAGCCGATGGCGATGAAATGGCGGCAAAACGATGGCAAATCCCGACCTTTACACCGTTTTGACATTTGCATCCTTGAGGCGAGGGCAGATTTTGCCAGTTTGTGAGGTTCGACCATGATAAAGCGTAAAATTTTAGTCATAGATGACGAAGAGGAGATCTGCGAGATGACCAAACTGCTGCTGGAGCGGTCCGGTCATGAAGTAATGATCACGAGCGACAGTCGTTCGGCGTCGCGTCTGCTCAAGGAGCACGGATTCGACGCGGTCATCACGGATATGCTAATGCCGGACAAGGACGGCTTGGAGGTGATGGCCGACCTGCGCCGCAATCATCCCGGGGTCCGCATCATCGCGTCATCGGGCGGCGGTCGGGTGTCGAGCGACAGTTACCTGCTGATCGCGCGGAAGAGCGGCGCCCACGCGCTGTTGTCCAAGCCTTTCACGCTCGAGGAACTGCTGCGCTGCCTCGACGAGGCGTTCCGCACGGCGCCTGCGCAGGCTGAAGCAGATCCGGCGGCTTGAAGGGGCAGTGTTTGAATTTAGTTTGGACGCGACCCTTGGGTGTGACGGTTTGTCATCCTGAACGAAGTGAAGAATCTCGTTCGGTGATATCGAAGTCCCCAACAGCGACTCACGGCATCCTGCGCGGCTCTCAGGACGACCGTTCTTGCGGATCCAACAGGATCAGGCGGACTTTGCGAAGCCTAAGGGCGGATCAGTGATTCCGCCCGAAAAATCACCGCACGAACAGCACGCAGACGGGCAGCGGGATTTCCGCAGTCGCGGGCGTGAGGGTGAGCCGGCCGGTTGTCGGGTTCACGCGCAGGACGCTGAGCGAGTTTGAATTTTGATTCGCGCAAACCAGCCAGGCACCATCGGGGGAGAGAGAAAAATTACGGGGATTCTTTCCGCCGCAGGGCGCGATCTCGACGAGCGTGAGCGCGCCGGTGGTGGCATCCACGGCAAAGACCGCGATGCTGTCGTCGCCGCGGTTGGAGGCGTAGAGAAAACGGCCGTTGGGATGCAGCCGGATCTCGGCACCGGACGAGCTACCCTTGAAATCGGTCGGCAGTGACGAGATTGACTGCTTGAGCGTGAGCGCGCCGGTGGCCGGCGCATAATCGAAGGCGAGGACAGTGCTGCCCATCTCGGTGCACGCGTAACCATGACGGCCGTCAGCGCCGAACACGAAATGCCGAGGGCCGGCGCCGGGCGGCGTCGCGACAAACGCCGCCTCGACCGGCGTGAGCGTCGCGGTGGAGGCTTCGAGTCGGTAGGTGAAAATCCGGTCGAGACCAAGGTCGCAAACGATGGCGAATTGCGCGTCGGGCGAAAGCGTGACGGAGTGCACGTGTGGCGAGGCCTGGCGATCGGGATTCACGCTGTGGCCGGTGTGCTGGATGATATGCGGCATGCCGAGGGTGCCGTTGGGCAGCAGCGGGATCGCGGCGACGATGCCGGTGTGATAATTGGCCACGAGCAGTGTCTGCTGGGTCGGATCCACGACGAGGTGGCAGGGCGCGGCGCCTCCCGAAGACTGGGGCGGCTGCAGCGCGGTGAGGGTGCCAAGCTTCAGATCGGTAGCAAAGGCTGCGGCCATCGAGTCGGACTCGCTGACGGCGTAGAGGGTTTTCTGATCGGGCGAAAGGGTGATCCACGACGGACTGGCCGTCCGGGCGGCGAGAACCGGGGTGGAGAGCGTGCCGGTGGCAGGATTGAGCCGCACGGCGTATACGCCCTTGCTGGTGGAGCGGGTGTAGGTGCCGATGAAAATCAGCTGGTCGGAGGCGGAGGCGGGGAGCGTCATGAGCAGGAAGAGGAGAATGAGGAAGCGCATGGAGGAGTGGGGGTCACTTGGCGGCGACCGCTTCCTTGTAGTGGCGACGGCACATCGCGACGTAGCGGTCATTGCCGCCGATCTCGACCTGCGCGCCCTCGGTGACCGCGCGGCCGCCGTCCGCGATGCGCAGGTTCATCGTGGCCTTGCGGCCACAGTGGCAGATGGTTTTCAGCTCGATCAGGTCATCGGCCAGCGCGAGCAGCGCGGCGCTGCCGGGGAAAAGGTGCCCCTGGAAATCCGTGCGCAGCCCATAGCAGAGGACGGGAATGCGGAGCAGGTCGGCGATGTCGGTGAGCTGCTCGACCTGCGCGCGGGTGAGGAATTGGGCCTCGTCCACCAGCACACACGCGACCGGCACGCTGGAGTGGGCCGTGCGGACGAGATCGAGGATGTTTTCGGCCGAGCGCAACGTACTGGCCTCGGCGGCGAGGCCGATGCGCGACTGGATCTTGCCGACGCCGGCGCGGGAGTCCACCGCGGGGACGAACATAAGGGTGCGCATGCCGCGCTCCTGATAGTTATAGCTCGACTGAAGAAGCGTGGTGCTCTTCCCGGCATTCATCGCGGAGTAATAAAAGTAAACCTTCGCCATGTCCGCCAGTTTTAGGAGCGCGGGGAAAAAAGCCAGTCCGCCTTCGCGAGGCCTATGGCGGACAGGTCCGCTTCTATTCAGCGGCGGCCGCGAGCTAGCGCTCGGTCATGGAGGGAGGGCCGGCCAGCAGGCGGCCTCCATCGAAATCTGCGGCTGGAAGCCGCTACCACGCTCTTCAGCGCAGCGGGGCCATGCTTGCGGACTCGAAGCTCGCCTGGCGGCGGGCGTTTTCGGCGGTGATGCGATGGGTATTCAGCTCGGCGAGCACTTCGTCAACCTCGCGTTCCTTGACGTAATGGGTCTGCGCATGGGCGCGCAATTGGCGCCAGTATTTCGCCAGGATTGCCCGGCTCGCATCCGCGCAGGCCTCGCGCACTTCACCGCCCCCGCGCAAAATCGTGTGCATGCCGGTGGCGCAGAACGCGCGGGCCTCTTTTTCGCATGCCTGGCACTCGAGGCAAACCTCGTTCTCGCTCAGGTTGGCAAGCCCGTCCACCCACGTGGCGTCGGGGAAGTTGGGCGGCTCGGGGAGCTGCAGGCCGTCGGCCTGAGCGTCGCACAGGCGGCGAAATTCCGCGCGCACGGCCTGAACCGCGGCTACGCCGCCCTGCATGGTCAGGACCGTGGTCCGGAGATTGTTGGTCGCGCGCGTGCGGGTCTGCTGCGCGACCGACGGTTTCATCGGCGCCTTGGTGCCGCCCCTCAAGGCGATGTCCAGCGCATGGGCGTCGCGGGCGAGAGCCAGGGAGAGCTCGTGGAGGGCCGCGATGGCGCCTTCCCACTCGGTGACAACTTGGTTAGCCTCGAAGCAGCAGCGGTAATCGACGCTGCCCGACGGCAGGTAAGCCTGCAGGGCCTCATCAATGTCATGTTTCAACCAGGCATCGACTTGGGTGATCTGGTCGAGCCGGCCCTGGAGGCCCGCCTCATTGTCGAGCGCGGCCCGGAGTGAGGTGCGGAACATCGACCGTGTCTGACTGGACGCCAGCACGCCGAAAGGCGGGCGGGTCGTGAGGATCCGCGCCTTGGTACTCTGGATTTTCTCCAACTCCTCCGTCAGCGAATCCCGGCAAAGCGTCGCATAAGCCTCGTCCTGAAGGAGGCTGGCGACGTTGGGGGGGAGAGGGGCATTCATAGTGACAAACCGTGGTGGATTAATGGCATTCGGCGGCGAAGCCGTCAACTCAGCGAAGAGGGTAGTATTACCCAAAGCTGGTGGATGTTCTCGTCGAGAAAAAACCCGGCGCAGTCCGGAGATTATTCCGTGGGAAAACGCTTCCCGTGCGGCAGGGGTGACGCTTTAACCAAGGCCGGTTTGTGTGCTTATGAAAAAAATGCCCCGATGCGCGACACTGGCCGCCGTTTTCTTTTCCAGTTCCATCACAACTTGGGCTGCATCGGCGCCGATTGATGCGATGAAGCTTTCGCTCACCGCGCCGATCAGCACGTGGGATGAGGCCCTCCCGCTGGGCAACGGTTTGCTCGGGGGCCTGCTGTGGGGTGAAGGCGGGACGTTGCGGCTGTCGCTCGACCGCGGCGACCTCTGGGACGAACGGCCTTCGCCGGGTGATCCGCTCCGGCACTACACCTATGCGCAGATCGAGAAGAGCGTGGCGGAGCGTGACAACGCCGCCATCAGCAAGGTCGTGGATGGCGCGTATTTTACGGATTATCCCACGAAGATTCCCGCGGGCCGGCTTGAAATTGACCTGGCGCCGGGACAGTCAGTGACGCATTTCGAACTCGATCTCGCCACGGCGACGGGGCGCGCCGCGCTCGCGTCAGGCGGCGCGGTTGAGGCGTTTTTCAGTGCGGTGCAGCCGGTCGCGCTCCTGCGCGTGCCCGGGGACGCGCCGAAGGAATTGCGGCTGCTGGCGCCACTGGCAGTGAAGAAACTCGGGTTTCCCGATCCGATTCGCGGTCATTCGGCCGCCGCGCAGTGGTTCACGCAGCAGACGGCCGAGGGGCATGTGACGTGTGTGTACGTTGCGACGCGGCGCGAGGGTGCCACGACGCTCATCGCCACGACGGTGACATTTTCGCCGACGAGCGGGACCGGCGTGATCGCGGCGGCGCGGTCGCAGGTCGAAGGGGCGCTCGCCGCCGGATTTGTCGCGATGCAGGCGCCGCACATCGCGTGGTGGAAGGAATTTTGGGCGAAATCATCCGTGACGGTGCCTGATGCGCAGGTGCTCCAGCATTACCATCTTGTGCAATATTTTTACGGCGCCGCATCGCGCAAAGGCGCGCCGCCGATTCCGCTGCAAGGCGTGTGGACGGCGGATGCGGGCGAATTGCCGCCATGGAAGGGCGACTATCATCACGACCTGAACACGCAGATGACCTACATGGGTTATCAGGCGGCGGGGCGCTTCGAAGAAGGCCGCGTGTTTTTGGATTTCATGAACGAGCGCCTGCCGGTCTTTCAGCGGTTTGCGAAGGATTTCTATGGGCAGCCCGGTGCGGTGGTGCCGGCGGTGATGTCACTCGCGGGTGAGCCGCTCGGCGGCTGGGCGCAGTACAGTCTCGCGCCCTCCAATGGCGCTTGGGTTGGTCATCTTTATTACCTGCACTGGCGCTACACGCGGGATCGGGCGTTTCTGCGCGATGAAGCGTATCCGTGGTGTCGCGAAATCGGCACGGCGCTGCGCGGATTGCTGAAACCCGATGCGAACGGCGTGCTGGTGCTTCCGCTGTCATCTTCGCCGGAGGCATTCAACAACGACCTCCGCGCCTGGCTGAAGCCGAACAGCAATTACGACCTGATGTGCCTGCGCATGCTGTTCCTCGGCAATGCCGAGATGGCCGCGGAACTCGGCGAAACCGCGGCGGCGCTCGAGTGGCAGGACGTGGCGCGCCGGCTGGGGCCGTACCATGTGGACGACAAGAACGTCCTCAAACTCAACGCGGTCGAGTCGCTCACGTTCAGCCACCGGCATTTTGCGACGCTGATGGCGATTTACCCGTTCAACCTGATGACCATCGAGGGCTCGGCGCAGGACCGGGCGACAATCAAGGCGACGATTCCGGAAATTGACCGGCTGGGCGTCATCGAATGGTGCGGCTACAGCTACACGTGGATGGCGGCGCTCCGCGCACGCATCAACGAACCCGAGGCGGCGCTGTGGCACCTGAAGGCCTACCTGCATGCGTTCATTTTGCGGAACGGGTTTCATGCCAACGGGGACCAGACCAAGTCGGGCTTTTCCTCGCTCGACTACCGGCCGTTCACGTTGGAGGGCAACTTCCTCGCCTGCGCGGCGGTGCACGAGATGCTGCTGCAAAGCTGGAATGCCCAGCCCGGCTCGGGTGCGTGGGGGCCCATCCGGATTTTCCCCGCCGTACCGTGGCGCTGGCATGAAGCGGCGTTCACCGATCTCGTGGCGGAAGGCGGCCACACGGTTTCGGCCCGGCGCGAAAACAACGCGACGGTCTGGCTGCGCGTGAAGGCGGCGCGCGACGGTGAATTGCGCATCCGCGATAATTTCGGCGGCCGCGCTCCGCAGTGGTCCCGTGCGGGTGCGAAGAAAGCCGGCGACGACTTCGTGTTCACGGTGAAAAACGGCGAAATTATTGAGGCGATGCTGGCGAAACCCGCCGCGATCCCGCCGGCGCCTGCGGACGCTTTTCTGGACGACGTGCCGAAGCCGCCCAATAATTTTGGGACCCGGATGGTTTACTGATGCCGCCTTCCATCGCATGAACCTCGAACTCGCCGCCCCGATCACCCGCTGGGACGAGGCCATTCCACTCGGCAATGGCCTGCTGGGCGGGCTGCTGTGGGGCGACGCGAACAGCCTGAAGCTCTCGCTCGATCGCGGCGACCTGTGGGACGAGCGGCCGGCGCCGGGAGATCCCCTGGGGCAGTTCACGTATTTGAAGATGGCGGAGTTTGTCGCGCAGAAGAACAACGGCGCGATTTCCGAGATCGCCGACCAGCAGGGTTACAATCAGGCGCACCCGACGAAGATTCCCGCGGGGCGGATCGAGCTGGACTTCGCGCCGGCGGAAAAGGTCGTGACGTTCTCGCTTGATTTCGCCACGGCCACCGGGCGGGCAACGTTTGCCTCGGGCGCGAGGGCCGAGGCGTTTTTCAGCGCGATCAAGCCCTACGCGCTGCTGCGGGTGAGCGGGACGACGATCCAGGCGCTGCGGCTGGTCGCGCCCGCGGCGGTCCGGCGGCTGCACTACCCCGAACCGGACTACGGCGAGGATGGGATGGCGCAATGGTTCGTCCAGACGACGGCGGAAGGACACAAGTTTTGTGTTTACGCGCAGACGCGCCAGGTGGCGGATGCGACGCTGCTGGCTACGTCGGTGTCGTTTTCGCCGGCCGATGGCCTCCATGTGCTGGCGGTGGCGCGGGCGCGGGTGGAAGGGGTGCTGAAGGCCGGCTTCATCCTGGCGCATAAGCCGCACACCGATTGGTGGGCGGCGTTCTGGGCGAAGTCGTCGATCACGCTGCCGGATGCGGCCGTGCTGCGGCATTACCAGTTTGGGCAGTACCTCTACGGTTCGGCCTCGCGTCCGCACGGGCCGCCGATGCCGCTGCAGGGCGTGTGGACGGCAGACGAAGGCGAACTTCCGCCGTGGAAAGGCGATTACCATCACGACCTCAACACGCAGATGACGTACATGGCGTACCAGACGTCGGGCCGGTTTGAGGAAGGCCGGACGTTCCTGGATTTCATGATGGCGCGTCTGCCGGTGTTCCGGGAGTTCGCGCAACGGTTTTACGACACGCCCGGGGCGGCGGTGCCAGGCGTGATGACGCTCGCGGGGAAACCGCTCGGCGGCTGGGCGCAGTACAGTTTGTCCCCCACGGCGGGGGCGTGGATTGGCCAGCTGTTCTACCTGCACTGGCGTTACACGCGGGACGAACGCTTCCTGCGCGAGACGGCGTTGCCGTGGTGCCGGGAGATCGGGGCGTGCCTGTCGGCGTTGATCGGCTCGGATTCGCGGGGGGTGCTGGTGCTGCCGCTGTCCACGTCGCCTGAGGCGTGGAACAACGAGCAACGGGCGTGGCTGACGCCCAACTCCAGCTATGACCTTGCCTGCCTGCAGATGCTGTTTCTCGCGCTGCAGGAAATGGCGGCGGCGGCGGGCGAGGCCGAGGAAACCGGGCACTGGCGGCAGCTCGCGGTCGGACTGGGCTCTCTGCCGGTCAGCATGAATGGAATCATCCAGCTGTCGGCGACCGAGGAGCTGACGTTCAGCCACCGGCATTTTTCGACCATGATGGGACTGTATCCCTTCAACCTGCTTTCGATCGAAGGCTCGGAGAAGGAGCAAGCACTGATCCGGCGCAATCTCGCCGAGCTCGATCGCCTGGGCGTGCGCGAGTGGAGTGGATTTTCCTATTCGTGGATGGCCGCGTTGCGGGCGCGGGCGGGGGAGGGGGAGCCCGCGTTGTGGCACCTGAAGGCTTTTCTTCACGCGTTTGTGTCGCGCAACGGCTTTCACCTCAACGGCGACCAGACCCAGTCGGGGTTTACCACGCAGCACGGCCGCCCGTTCACGCTGGAGGGCAACCTGCTGGCCGGGGCGGCAGTGCATGAGATGGTGCTGCAGAGCTGGGATGCGCATCCGGGCGCGGGCGGGTGGGGCACGATCCGGCTGTTCCCGGCGATGCCGTGGGCGTGGCACGACGCGGAGTTCACCGACCTCAGGGCGGAGGGCGGCTGCAAGGTTTCCGCCAAGCGCGAGAACAACGCGACGACGTGGTTCCGCATCACGGCCGCACGTGACGGTCAGGTCCGCATCCGGGATAATTTTGGCGGCCGCGAGGTGGAGTGGATCCGGCCGGGCGTAAAAAAGTTTGGCAAGGACTTCATTTTCACCGTCAAGGCCGGCGGGGTGATCGAGGCGAAACTACCGAAGCCCACCGCGGTGCCACCCGCGCCGGCGGGAGCGTGCGGGGATGGCGTGCCCCGGCCGCCGGCGAACATCGGACTGGCCATGATCACGTAAAGCCGTGAGTTATTTATCTGCCCGTCATGAAATCCCTTTGGCGTGTGCTACGCCTCACCGCGCTTTTCCTATGTCCTACTCTGCTTTCCATCATGGCGGCCACTGACACCCCTCCGGTCACGACCTCCGAGTGGTTCGGCTGCCGGCGGCTCGACTTTGTGGTCGAAGGCCGGCCCGCGCTGCTGATCGTGCCGGTCAAGGCCGCGCCGGGAAACCCGTGGATCTGGCGGCCCGAATGGTTTGGTGATTTTCCCCAAGTGGACCTCGCCCTCGTCGCCCGCGGGTGGCATGTGGGCTACATCAACGTCAAGGACATGTACGGCGGCCCGCATTCCCTGGCGCTGATGGACGCATTTTACCACCGCGTGACCAAGGACTATGCCTTAGCGAAGCGCGTGGTGCTGGAGGGTTTCAGCCGTGGCGGTCTGTGCGCCTTTAATTTTGTCGCGAAATGGTCCGACCGCACGTCGGCACTATACCTCGATGCGGCGGTGCTCGATCTCAACAGCTGGCCGAGCCCGCGGAGCCCGCTCTGGGCGGAGGCGGCGGCGAGCTACGGCCTCACCCCGGAGCAACTGGCCAAGGCGAAGGTCAGCCCGCTCGACCACATTGCGACCGTGGCGCGTGCGGGTATTCCGATTTATTGCGTCAGTGGCGATGCGGACGAGTCGGTGCCGTATCTCGAAAACACTGCCTTGCTGGTCGAGCGCTACCGCGCCGCAGGAGGTGTGATCGAGGTCGTGGTGAAGCCCGGCGGCAAACATCATCCCCACAGTCTGGCGGATCCGACGCCGATCGTGGAGTTCCTCCTCCAGCACGCGAAAATGTAGGGCGGGGTCGTCGAACCCTGCCTTGAGGGGAGACTCCATTTCCGCGGATTACACCGATCGACGCGGATGATTGAATTTATCCGCGTCGATTTGCGAAATCCGCGCGGGAGGTTTGCGGGAGCTTGGCGGGGTTCGGCGACTCCGCCCTAAATCGAACTCCATTCACTGCCGGTAGCGCGAGGGATCACCGCGACCGAAAGCAGTTCGGCGCGATCAAGGATGAAACGTGTTTTCGCCCTCGAAAATGCGCTCGATTTCATCGCGCTTGGCACCGGTCCGGAGTTGGATGCGGCCGATCAATTCCTCCTCCTTGCCCGCGGTGTACAGGATATCGTGGTCGGTGAGGATGGGATAGGTTTCCTTCAACTGACCCTTCACGATATGCCAGTTTCCTTTGAGCGTTTCGGTGTTCATGGGGATTTCTTTGATTTGAGTTGTCGAAACCGCACGGATTTGGAACGTGGCGGCGAACATTGCCTTTCCGGGGTGCAAAGGCTGTGCCAGCAAAGATAGGCGAGCACCTAAAGCCCTTAACGCGAAGACGATAAAAATTATGGTGCGCGTTTCAATCGTCGCCGGGCGTGCAAAGTGAGCGAAACGTCGGGTCGCCATCCTGAAATCTGCACGAGAGCGGAGCAATCCAGCGTTAGCGCGCATTGAGCAAGGGTGTAGTCCCGAGCGTGAGCGAGTGGATGGAGGCGGCCACTCGCTCACGCTCTGAGCTACTTCCTACCCTTCGGCCATTTCACTTTTGAAACTGCTCTCGCGGTCAGCTTTCGGCCCGATTCAGAAAACGGGGAATTGGCCACAAAGTCGCACAAGCGGCGCCGATCCCGGCAAAGACTTCGACCGCGCGGACGCTCGAGTCCAAAGCCTTAAGGCTCCTGCGCCTTTTGCGAATCTGTGTGGCCAACCCGATGCCCTATTCTCCGCTGATTGTTTTGAACTGATTGTTGCGCCGCACGGACCGCGTCGGGCAGCTGGCTTAACGCTGATCGATTTTAGCTTTCGGCTTACGTGCTTCCAGCTTGTCGCCATGCGCCACGCGACCGACAGTGCCGGGATGAATTTGCGGGGCGTGGGCGTGCTGGTCACCGGGGGCAGTGGGTTCGTGGGCAGCCGCATTGCGGCCTGGCTCGCGGCGCAGGGGGCGGACGTGCGCGCGGTGGTGCGGAAGCGCGGGCCGCATCCGGGCCTCGATTCGCCGAACATCACGCAGGTCGAGGGCGATTTCAGCGATCCGCTCATGGCGCGTTATGCGTGCGGCGGACGCGAGCTGGTGTTGCACGCGGCGGCGACGATCGGCAAAGACTTCTCCGAAGCGCTCCATATCAACGTCACGGGCACCGCCGTACTGGCGGGGGCGGCGCGCAAGGCCGGTTGCCAGCGCTTCATCCACCTGTCCACGCTGTCGGTTTACGATTTTTCGAGCGGCCGGAAGGCGTTTGGCGAGGACTCGCCCCTGCGCCAGCTGGGCAAAGACTACGCACACTCACCCGCGGCCTCGCCGCATTACGGCACCACGAAGGCGGAAGCCGAGCGGGCACTGCAGGTGGAAATGAAGGACGGCTTGCCCGCGACGATTTTCCGGATGGGGGCGGTGCTCGGCGTGCACCCGACGTCGAGCTGGGCGATCAAAGTGCCCGCGAAAGTGCGGGTGGGGAAAGTGCGGGTGCTCGGGGACGGTTCCGACATCATTCCGTGGACGCACGTGGACAACGTCACGCACGCGATCGGGCTGGCGCTCGACAAATCGGAGTCGATCGGCCGCGC
>JBDTJA010000233.1:0-4291 GCA_039936075.1 Opitutaceae bacterium
CCTGAATGAGGTTCTTCAGCTTGAGCAGGTATTTCCACGTCGCGGGAAACGCGAGCGTACCGCTCAGATGCGCAATCCCCTCCGAAAGTTTTACGCCCACCGCGTTGCCCGCGGTTTCAAGCAGCCAGGCGCAATCTCCCGTGGAAAGATCCTCGGCTAGAACCCAGCTCCCCTCCTTCGTTTTGAAACTGCTCTTGGGCCAGACGTGGAGCGGTTTTCCCTGAGCCAGAAGTTTTTCCAGCGCCGGCCAGTCGAGGCAGAAATCCGGCGAAATGCACGGGTTCGACGCGATGCGCAGGTCGTTTTTCAGCAGGAATTGATTGATGGCGGACATGGGAAGGAAGGGAAAACTCGCCCGCGAATCACACGAATCGACGCGAACCAGTCGCGAAGGTTTTCATTCGGGTGGATTCGCGTGATTCACGGGACGCCCGTGTTCAAATGCTCATCGCCTGGAAGCCGCCGTCCACGTACAGCTCCTCGCCGGTGATAAACGACCCCGCGCCGTCGCTCGCAAGCAGCAGCGTCGCGCCAACCAGTTCACGCGCCTCGCCGAAGCGCTTCATCGGCGTGCGGCCCATGATGGACGCCACGCGATCCGGCGTGAGCACCTTCTTGTTCTGCTCGGCGGGAAGGGGTGGTTTCACTCGGCCGAGGCCACGAGCAAGGCCGAACTGGAGGCACTGCGGGATGCCGTCGTGAAAAAATCCGGCCACATCGACATCGTGATCAATGGTGCGGGGGTCAACTCCGCCACGCCGTTCTTCGACATCACCGAGGAGGAGTTCGACCGGGTCATGCGCGTGGATTTAAAATCGGTGTTTCTTGGCTGTCAGGTTTTCGGCCAATATCTCATCGAGCGTGGGTCGGGCGGCTCGATCATCAATCTCGGCTCGATGGCCGGCGTGGCGCCGATTTCCCGGGTGTTCACTTATTCGGCGGCCAAGGCGGCGCTGCACAATCTCTCGCTCAATCTCGCCCGTGAATGGGCGCCGCACAAGGTGCGCGTCAACGTGCTCGTCCCCGGATTTTTTCCCGCCGAGCAGAACAAGAAGGTGCTCACGCCGGAGCGCGTGGCGTCCATCATGGGCCGCACGCCGATGAAGCGCTTCGGCGAGGCGCGCGAGCTCGTCGGCGCGACGCTCCTGCTCGCGAGCGACGGAGCCGGCTCGTTCATCACCGGCGAGGAGCTGATGGTGGACGGCGGCTTCCAAGCGATGAGCATCTGAGGAGGAAACCACGTATGAGCCCCAAGCGACACGAAGGCGACGGAAGGCCCGGAGTAGGGCGGGTCTCTGACCCGCCTTCCGGGGCAGCTCAGGAGCGGGTCCAAGACCGGCCCTACTGCTAATGAAACCGATCAATGCTTTCCTGCTGAAGAACAACCTTCGCATCGCGCAGAACCCCTGCGTCTCGCCGGACTTCTGCCTCGACTGGCCGGCGCTCGACCGACAGCTGCGTCAGGGAAAACCGCTTCATACTTGGAGCAAGAGCAGTTTCAAAACGAAGGATGGTACGTGGGTCCTGGCCGAGGACCTTCCCACGGGGGATTGTGTCTGGATGCTGGAAGCCGAGGGTAAGGCGGAGGGCGTTAACTTGTCGGATGGAATTGCGCACATGGGCGGCACCCTCGCATTCCCCGCCACGTGGGAAAACCTGCTGAAGCTGAAGAACCTCATCCAGGAGCACGACGCGGGTTCGACGATTTTCCCGACGGCCGGCGCGCAACTCGGCCGCAGCACGCTCGGCGTCGGCGCGCGTTTCACGACTTTGCATTGGCCCGCGGTCGAGTGGGCGATGAGCGCGCTCGAGTTGGGCCTGACGGCCAACCAGAATTCCATCCCACGTGAGCTGGTCTACGACGTGGATGCGATGCTGGGCGGCCAGCTCGACACCGTGCCGTTTCCATTCATCGGCACGAATGTGCCTGAGGGGCACCAGGGCCAGAGCGTCGAGGGCATGAGTCACGGTTGCGTGCTCTCGAAGCTGAAAACCGGGTTTCATCACCGCCGGATCGCCTGGTCCTTCAACGCTGATCACCAGCCGATCGGCGGCAAGTTCGACGCGCGCGAAGATGCGCTGGTGCGCGGCTGCCTGCTGGCGAGTTACATCACATTCGATCTCTCGCCGGAGCTGGCGCTCAATCAACCGGCGAAATTTAGCGATGTGCCGACTACGGTCGTGACCCAGACGCGGGCGAGGGTCGCCGCGGCCGGTCTCCAGTTGGATGACGCGGCGTTCAATTCGCTGCTGACCACGGTCTGGACGTCGATGCAGAAGATGAAGCGCCGCGACGAGGCCTATGCCGCCGCCCGCGCCGCGGCATTCACCACGGACGCAGGCCGGAGTTACCTGCGCGAACTTTCCATTGATGAATTGCCGGGCCTCACCACGCCCGAGACGACGGCCATTATGCTCGCGCTGTGCGAGGTGCTTGGGATGCCGGTCAATTTCGTGGCCCCGGCCTTCGGTTTTCAAAAGAATATACCGTATGCGGATAACGCGGCGCTGCGTGCTCTGATCGCGAAGCAATGGACGGTGTGCGAAAAATTCGGCGTCAGCATCGGTTTCCACTCGGGCTCTGGAAAATCCGCCGAGAATTACCGCGTGATGGGCGAGGTGACGGGCAGCCGCCTGGAGATCAAGACGAGCGGCCGTTACACCTATGAGATGGGCATTGCGTTGTTCAAATCCACGAACGCCGCCGACGCCGCGCTGTGGCGCGACTGGTATCAGTTCACCGTGGACATGGCGGTGGCTGGGGCGTTCAGCGCCGACGCCACCGAGCAGAAGATGGCGCGCGTTTTCGTGGCCACGGCGCTGGTCGCCCTCGGCCGGCCGACGGACGTTTTTGCGTCCGCCCCGACCTGCCGTGCGGCCCTGGCGGCGCTGCCGCCTTCGCCAGACCACATGTTCTTTTTCGAGTACAATTTTCTCTACGTGCTTGCCGCTGGCGGCCGGCCGGAGAAGGCGGCGCTGGGCGACCACTCGCCGGCGGGTTACGCGCAACGCGCGCGGTTTTATGCGATCAGCCCGGAAGCCCGGCTGCTGTTCTCGAAGCGGATCGCGGCTTACCTCATCTTTCTCGCCGAGAATACGGGCCTGGCCGCGAAGGAACGTTGTGCCGCCGCCAGCAAGCTGCTCGCGGGTTACGCCACGCTCGACGCAATGCTGAACGACATCAGCCGGTGAAGGAGACCAACCCCGGAAGCTTTGTCCACGGATCTCACGGATGACACCGATCGAACCACCCACTACCAATCTTCAGCGGACAAAGGTGGCTCCATGAATTTCGGGATCCGTGTTATTGGTGGAATCCGTCGTTAAAAACAGCCTGCTTCTCCCATGAAACCCTTCATCCACGACGATTTCCTGCTCCAGACCGCCGGGGCCCGCGATCTCTACCATGGGTTCGCGAAGTCCCAGCCGATTTTCGATTATCACTGCCACCTGTCGCCGGCGCAGATTGCGGACAACCATCGCTTTGGTGACCTCGCGGAAATCTGGCTGGGCGGCGACCACTACAAATGGCGGGCAATGCGCGCCAACGGTGTGGCGGAGCGGTTCTGCACGGGGGACGCGGCGCCGCGCGAGAAGTTCGACGCTTGGTGTGCCACGGTGCCGTACACGCTGCGCAACCCGCTCTATCATTGGTCTCACCTGGAGCTGAAGCGTTACTTCGGTATCGACGCCACGATCAATCTGGCTGCGGCCGATGGAATTTGGCGCGAGGCCAATGCCCGGCTCGCGACCCTTCGCGTGCATGACATTCTTGCGGCGAACCAAGTGGCGGTCATCTGCACGACGGATGACCCGGCGGATTCGCTCGAGACGCACGAGCGCATCCGGAAACTCGGTCTGAAGACACGCGTGTATCCCACCTACCGGCCCGACAAGGCCCTCGGCGTGAATCAACCGGCGGCGTATAATGCCTGGCTGGAGAAACTCGGCGGCGCGACGAAGATGAGTGTGCGCACGTTGGATGACCTGCTCGCCGCGCTCAAACGTCGGCACGACGACTTTCACGCGTTCGGCGGCCGGCTTTCCGATCACGGTCTGGAATGCGCGCTGGCCGAGCCTTGCACGGCGATCGCGGCCGCGACGATATTTGATGCCGCTCGGACGGGACGCGCGGCGACACCTGCGGAATGGGTGAGCTTTGGCTCGTTTCTCATGCTGGAGTTCGGCCGGTGGGATGCCCGCCGGGGCTGGACGAAGCAGCTGCACCTCGGCGCGCTGCGCAACGCCAACTCGCGGTTGTTGGCGAAACTCGGGCCGGACACCGGCTTCG
>JBDTJA010000234.1:0-10975 GCA_039936075.1 Opitutaceae bacterium
GGCTTCTGGGGCGGCGTGAAGGGTCTCTTCCATCGTGAGTTTGAGGAAACCGCCGCGGCCAAGGACATCTCGTTCGACATCGGCGAGGGCGAGTTCGTCGGTTTTCTCGGACCCAACGGCGCCGGCAAGACCACCACCTTGAAAATGCTCTCGGGCCTCATCTACCCGACCAGCGGTACCGCCCGCGTCGCCGGCTTCGATCCCACCAAACGCGAGAACGCCTACCGTCGAATTTTCGCCCTCGTGCTCGGCCAGAAAAACCAGCTCTGGTGGGATCTCCCCGCCATCGAGTCCTTTAACCTGCTGCGCGCCATTTACGGCCTGCCCGCCGCCGAGTTCAAAGCCTCGCTCGACGAACTTGTCTCACTGCTCGGCGTGGAAAAGAAACTTAACGTCATGGTTCGCGAGCTCTCGCTCGGTGAACGCATGAAAATGGAGCTCATCGCCGCGCTCGTGCATCGCCCGCGCGTCCTCTTTCTCGACGAGCCCACCATCGGCCTCGACGTCGTCTCGCAGCGCGCCGTCCGCCAGTTTCTCCGCGATTACAACCGCCGCCATCGCGTCACCATCCTGCTGACAAGCCACTACATGGCCGATATCAAAGAACTTTGCGACCGCGTCATCGTCATTCACAAGGGCACGAAGATCTACGACGGCGCCCTCGCCCAGCTCGAGAACGCCGGCGGCACGCGCAAAAAAATCATCACCTTCGAGCCCGCGCTCGCCGCGGCCGATGCGGTGGGGGGCAACGCGTTTCCCGAAACGTGGAAGTCGCGCTACGGCACGACCACGCGCTCGGACGACGGCGACAAATTCACGGTCAATGTCTCTGGCGATGATGTCGTCGCCGTGTCGCAGGAAATCCTCAGCACCGGCCCCGTCGCTGACATCACGATTGAGGACGTCCCGCTCGAGGACGTCATCGCCGAGCTGTTCAACGCGCAAAAGTAAGGTGGGCCGTGCGCTCCGCGCGCGGCAGTCCGTTTCCGCTTCCGTTTCCCCCTCAGGCCGCCTGCTCGCCCGCGTTTCCCGCATCCATTCTGTCATTCTGTACGGAGTGAAGAATCCCGTTGGATAACATCGAAGCCCGCCGCGACGCCTCACTGGATTCTTCACTACGCTCAGAATGACATTCCTCGCGGTCGCGCGCGGAGCGCCCGATCCACCTACATCAACGCCTCAATGCGCGCCTTCGAGCTGATCACGTCTTCGACGGGCAGACGCGGACTCAGCTCCAGCACCAGCAGGTGCTCGGGACGCCAAAAGCGACGCACCATTTCAAAATCGATTGTGCCCGATCCGACGGCTTGGTGATCATGGCCTTCCGCACTCACATCGTGCAGGTGAAAACCAATCAGCCGGGCAGCCATCGTCTCCAAATGCGCCCGGTGATCAAGCAGCCCCATCGTCTGCTTGAGGTCCGCATGACCCGTATCGTGCCAATAACCCACCGGTGCGTCGGGCGGCAGCCCGGCCAGGAAACTCGGATAATCCGCATCGATCGGCAGCTCGGTAAAACCTTCGCGGTTCTCGAAACCGAGTCGGATGCCTTTCTCCGCCGCGTAGGCGAAAATCTCATTCACGCTGGCCTGAGTCTGCAACCAATACGGCCCCATCCGTTTGCGCAGCTTCGCCAGCGACTTGGTCAGCAGCGCCTGATACCTCTTATCAGCCCGTAGGTCGGGCTTCACGCCCGACACCGCCCCCTGCCCCGCATAGGCGTCCAAGGCCTTCGCCGGGTTGAACCAGAAGAACGGCACGCTGCCCAAATGACAGACCAGCACGCGCGCCTTCACTTGGGCCGCAAAGTCGATCGAGCGCTTCGTGTGACGCAGCCATTGATCATGTTCACGCGGATCGGTCGCCGAGGGCTCAAACAGGTTGGGCGCGGCATGCACCACCCCTGTCGGCAACGGACAAAAATTGTGCGTAGAGCCGATCTTTATGATCCCCTCCTCCAGTGCCTTCAGGATGCCCGGGACCAAGGTGATCCGGATGCCATGGCTCAACTCGATCGTCCCAAAACCCAGCCCCGCCATCTCCTGGGCCATCAGATAGCCGTCCTTGTGCCGGGAAGAACACCAGCTGGTGGACAGGGACAGGGTTGGTTTAGCGGTCACTTCGAAAACGAAGTCGTTTTCCAGAGAAATAGCCACAAAGAGGCACAAGAAGCACAAAAAAGTACCTCGCGCCGAAAAAGCCCGGCAAAGATTCGATTATGGTGATTTTTTGCGCTTCTCTTCGTCGCCATCTGGTCAGTTTGGCGCAAAAAAACCGCGCCCCGGAATCCGGCAGCGCGGTGAAAGGTAGCTAACTCGCTCTTGGCGAATGATTACTCGGCGTAGCGACGACGCAGCATCTGGGTGAAGGCCTGGACCTTGTCCTTGCGGCGGCGCTTCTCGCAGGGCTTCTCGTAGTAACGCTTGGCGCGGGTGCCCTTGATGATGTTCTCGCGATCGAGCTTCTTCTTCATGCGGCGAAGCGCACGATCAACCGGCTCGTTCTTACGGATTTTGATTTCGATGGACATGGGTACGGACGTGTTTGTGAAAGGAAAAGCTGACAAATAGGCCAAGCCCGGAGGCGCGCGTCAATGGCGTTTTTTGGGGCATAAATCAGGATCACCGAGGACAAGGAGGGAAGGGTTTAGGTCACCGCGAAAGACTAAAACTCAACAAATAGCTCCATTCCTGCTCATGAGTTCGGCACTCCGCGACCTCCCCTCCACCCTCTGTGTCCACTGTGTCCCGGATCGACCTCGAATCCGCCTTGCGCATGCCCGCCGTCTGGCTTGCTTAGGGCTCCTCGTGCCGGCCGCTGATAAAAATTTCGTCCACCTCCACGTCCACAGCGACTACAGCCTTCTCGATGGCGCCTGCCGCATTGACCGGCTGATGGACCGGGCCGTCGAACTCGGCATGCCGGCCATCGCCCTCACCGACCACGGCAATCTTTACGGCGCAATTGAGTTCTACAACGCTGCCAAATCGAAGGGCATCAAGCCTCTCATCGGTTGCGAACTCTACCTCGTTGAAACCTCGCGCCTCGAAAAGCACGGGCGTTCCGACGACGACGGTAAGACCATCTTCCACCTGGGCCTGCTGGCGAAAAACCTCACGGGCTACCAGAACCTGCTGAAGCTCGTCTCCGATGCGCATCTCAAAGGTTTTTATTATAAGCCGCGCACCGATTTCGAGACGCTCGCGAAGTACGCCAACGGCTTGATCGGCTTCACCGGCTGTCTCGCTTCGCTCGTCCCACAGCACCTGCTGCACGACCGCTACGAGGACGCCCGCAAAGCGATGGGCCGCTTCGTCGAAATCTTCGGCCGCGAGAATTACTTCGTCGAGATCCAGGACCATGGCATCGCGGAACAGCGCAAGATCATCCCTGACCTGCTCAAGCTCGCCGAGGAGTTCCAACTCAAGGTCATCTGCTCGAACGACGTTCACTACGTCCACAATTGCGACGCCGGTCCGCACGACGCCATGCTCTGCATCCAGACCGGGGCCAAGATCGAGGACGAGAAGCGCATGCGGTTCGACGGCTCGCAATTCTACCTCAAGTCCCGCGACGAGATGGCGAAGGTTTTCGATGAGGTTCCCGAGTCTGTCCTCAACACCCAACTCGTCGCCGAGATGTGCGACCTGAGCATCCCCTTCCCCAAAGGCAGCGAGCGTTACCCGAAATATCCACTGCCCCCCGAGGTCAAAAGCGACCGCTCTGGCTACCTGCGCGATCTCTGCATCGCCGGCCTCAAACGCCGCTATGGCGTGGACTACAATGCACCCACGAAGGCCCAAGACGCGGCACTCGCTCAAACCCTCGTCGAACGCCTCGACTTCGAGCTCTCGATCATCACCAAAACCGGGTTCATCGACTACTTTCTCGTCGTCTGGGACTTCATCGACTGGGCAAAAAAGCAGGGCATCCCCGTCGGCCCCGGCCGCGGCTCCGGCGCCGCGTGCATCGTCGCCTACCTCCTCGGCATTACCAATCTTGACCCGTTGCGCTTTAAGCTGCTCTTCGAGCGTTTCCTCAACCCTGAGCGCGTTTCGCCGCCGGATTTCGATATCGATTTCTGTATGCGCCGCCGCGGCGAGGTCATCGACTACGTTCGCCAAAAATACGGCAACGACTGTGTCGCGAACATCATCACCTACGGCACGCTCGGCGCCAAGATGGTCATCCGCGACGTCTCGCGCGTGCATAACCTGCCCTACGCCGAAGCCGACCGCCTCGCGAAGATGATTCCCGACGAGCTCAACATCTCGCTCGCCGACGCCCAGAAAAAATCCGCCGAGCTCCGCGACGAGATTGCGAAGAATCCCATCACGAAGAAGATCTGGGATCAGGCCCTCGTGCTCGAGGGCATGGTGCGCAACACTGGCAAACACGCCGCCGGCATCATCATCACCGATCGTCCGCTCGATGAATTCGTCCCGCTCACCGAGCAGGAAGGCGACGTCACCGTGCAGTACGACATGAATGCGGTTACCAAGCTCGGCTTGCTGAAGATGGACTTTCTCGGGCTCAAGACGCTCACCGTAATCTTCGACGCTGTGGACAACATTCACCGCACCGCCGACCCGAAGTTCGATCTCGAGGCCGTCGGTTTCGACGATCCAAAAACGTACGCCCTCCTTAACACCGGCCGCACCACGGGCGTGTTCCAGTTGGAATCTGGTGGCATGCAGGCGCTCTGCCGGCAGATCAGCCTGTCCTCCATCGACGAGATCGTCGCCCTCATCGCGCTCTACCGCCCAGGCCCGATGGAGTGGATTCCCGACTACGTCCGCGGCAAAAAGGATCCGAGCACCGTCAAGTTCCCGCACAAACTTCTCGAGGAAGTCTGCCGCGAGACTTACGGCGTGATGGTTTACCAGGAGCAGGTCATGGAGGCCGCCAAGATCATCGCCGGTTACTCGCTCGGCGGAGCCGACCTCCTCCGCCGCGCGATGGGCAAGAAGGACGCCGCCGCCATGGCGCTGGAGCGCACGAAGTTCGTCGAGGGCGCCCAACGCGTGAACGCCATCAACGAGACGACAGCCAATGCGATTTTCGACATCCTCAACAAGTTCGCCGGTTACGGTTTCAACAAGGCCCACTCCGCCGCCTACGCCGTGCTCAGCTTCCAGACCGGCTATCTCAAGGCGAACTTCCCCGTCCAGTTCATGGCTGCCGTACTTAGCACGGAACTCGGCAACTCCGAAAAAGTCGCCCACTACATCGGCGAGTGCGAGTCGATGGGCCTGAAAGTGATGGGGCCGGATATCAACGAGTCCCGCGAGATGTTTACGCCGGTGTTCAAGGGGTCAGAGGCAAAAGGTCATGGGTCATCGGTTATGGGTCATGGGGCATCGGCTTCCGTATCCCCATCGCCCCTCACCCCTCACCTCTCACCTGCCAGTCGAAACGAATCTTCGATTCGTTTCGGACTGGCCGGCATCAAGGGCGTCGGCGAACAGGCGGCGCAGAAGATCATTGAGGAGCGCGACAAGAACGGCCCTTACAAAGACTTCGAAGACTTCATCTCCCGCGTTGACGCTCGCGCGCTTAACAAGCGCGTGCTCGAACATCTCGTGAAGACGGGCGCCTTCGACTTCAGCGGCGCATCACGCAAAGGCCTCTTCGACGGCATCGACGCCGCCATGTCCGGGGTGGCCGCGCAGGCCCGCGACAAAGCCGCCGGTCAGCACAGCTTCATGGACATGCTGGCTGAGGAAAGCCCGGCGAAAACAAAGTCCCAAGGCACGCCAACCGTCACTATCCATGATACCGTCGGCGATTTCGCCTCGGCCGAACGCCTCCAGTTCGAGAAAGAACTGCTCGGGTTCTACGTCTCGGGCCACCCGATGAACGTGTACGCAGGGCTCACCGACGCCATTAACACATTTCCCGAGGAAGAACTGGTCCTCCTCGGCGATCGCACCGAGTTCCGCATCTGTGGCATTGCGTCGAACATCGCGAAAAAACTCTCGAAGAAGGACAACCGCCCATGGGCCGCGTTCACCCTCGCCACCAAGCGGGCCTCGCTTCCGCTCAACATGTTCGCCGATGCTTTTGCGGCCTACGGCGCCAACCTGATTTCCGACCAGCCCGTGCTCGTGCAGGGCAACATCATCGGTGGCAACGACGGCACCCGCATCAACATCAAGGAGTGTTACCCGCTCGACAGCTTTATCACCGGCATCGTCAAGAAGGTCACCTGGCTCCTGCATCCGACGCATCCGGAGCTAATGGAGTTTTTCCGCCTGCTGCGTGACACGGTCAACCAGCAGTCCGGTGACACCCGCATGGAGTTTGCCTTCGTATTTGAAGATCGCGCCGCGCCGATCGCCGAGGTCAGCGGGGCGCTGTCGTGGAAACTTACCGCCGCCGTCTTCCAGTCGCTCCGCGCCCACCCCGCCGTCGCCGGCGTTCAAGTCGAGACGAAACGCCTCGAGCTGAAGCAGGACCGCCGGTGGGCGAAGCGCGGCTAGTTCGGAAATCGGTCCATTTCACCGCAAAGGACGCGAAGCTCGCAAAGAATTGCTATCTCCGACTCCGAATCTTCGCGGCCTTAGCGCTCTTCGCGGTAAAATTCAGGATGGTGTGATCCGTAATACCCATTTTTCGGGGTTTGTGCTTCCCTCCCTTCGTGTGCTTTGTGGTGAAACACATGCTCGATCAAGCCACGCTCAACCATGCCGCGCAGGTCCTCGCCTCCATCCCCGAGGACCAGCGCGCCGATTCGGCGTTGCGCCTGTATTTCGAGGCGCACCGTTACCTTCAGCCACCAGCCAAGCGCGTGATCAGCCATGCGGTCTTCGTCTATTTCCGCTGGCGCTCCTGGGTCGACCCCAAAGCGCCTCGTCAAAAGCGTGTGGCCCAAGCCCTCACCCTGCACGAGCGCTTCACGGCCGACCCCAAGTCGATCAAAACCGAAACTCTCGCCGCTTTCGCGGTGCCCGCCTGGCTGTGGAACGAACTCGACCTGCCTGCTGCGCCCAGCAGTGACTCAGCCTCCGAGGCGCCTGATCAGGCCGCGGCAACGTCGCGAACTTTACTCAAAGAAGGCGCGACAGCTAAACGCGTACCTTCCTCCAAGGCCGAATATCTCCGCCAACTGCAGCGCGATCCCGCCCTCTGGCTCCGCGCCCGTCCGGGGACGGCCGCCGCCCTCGCGAAATCCCTCTTCGCCTGCGAACTCACGCCGCTGGCTCCCGATGCCCTGCGCTTTACCGGCACGCAGGATCTTTTCCGCACCGCGCAGTTCACCGCCGGCGAATTCGAAATCCAGGACCTCGCCTCGCAGCTGGTCAGCCTCGCCGCGGCCCCGCAGCCCGGCGAAACGTGGTGGGACACCTGCGCCGGCGAAGGCGGCAAAACGCTCCATCTCGCTGGCCTCATGCAGAACAAGGGTGTCGTCTGGGCTTCCGATCGAAACGCCAAGCGTCTCGAAACCCTGAAACGCCGCGCCGGTCGCGCCAAGGTTTTCAATTACCGCGTCGCGCTCTGGGAAGACGGCCAGAAGCTTCCCACTAAAACCAAGTTCGACGGCATCCTCGTGGACGCGCCCTGCAGCGGCGTCGGCACCTGGCAGCGCAATCCGCATGCTCGTTGGGCCACTGCGCTGGACGACGTCCGCGAGCTCGCCGTCACGCAGCGCGGCCTGCTCGATGCCGTCGCCGGCTCGCTCAAACCCGGCGGCCGCCTGATCTATTCGGTCTGCACGCTCACCCGCACCGAAACCACCACCCTCGCCGATGCGTTCACCGCGGCTCACCCCGAACTGGAGCCGCTCCCCCTGCCCATCGCTCCCGCCGGCTCGGCTGATCCTTCGCGGGTCATCCTGTGGCCGCAGGACATCAATGCCAACGGCATGTTTATCGCCGGGTGGCGCCTGAAGAAAACCTGATTTTGAGATCCAGCTGGAAACAAAAACTTTCTCCGCCTTGTCCGCCAGAGATTTGGCGACGGCGGAAACCTCCGGTGCCCCTGGTCAAAAAGATTTCGTCCGACACCGTCCGCGCTGACTTCAACGACCTGCTGGCCGTGGTGCACTACACCCGCGCCGCGCACGAGCTGGGCCTCTGGCAATCCGAGCGCACTCTGATCGAGCGCTTCTTCCCTGACCGCACCGCCCGCCTGCTCGAAGCGGGCTGCGGCGCCGGCCGCGTGACGCTCGGCCTGTGGACGCTGGGCTTCCGTCATCTCACCGCCGTCGATTTCGCCGACGAACTCGTGGATCAGGCCCAGAGTCTCGCCATCGAACGCGGCGCCGACGGCCCCGACGCCATCACCTTCCTCCACGCCGACGCGACGGCGCTCTCTGTTTGTAATACAATACGTTACAAACAATTCGACGGCGCGCTGTTCATGTTCAACGGCCTGATGCAGATCCCCGGGCGCGAGCGCCGACGCGCGGCCCTCCGCGAACTGCACCGCGTCTGCCGGCCCTGCGCGCCTTTGCTGTTCACCACCCATGACCGCGACTCGTCGCCGACAGAGCGTTTACTCTGGCGGCTGGAAGCCGGACGCTGGGAACGCGGCGAACAGGACCAACGTCTCGTCGAATTCGGTGACCGCTATTTCGAGGATGTCGGCACCGGCCGCACGTTCATGCATCTGCCCGACCGCGCCGAAATCCTCGCTGATCTCGCCGCGACCGGCTGGACGCACACCTTCGACGCCATGCGAAAAGAGATCGCCAAGGAACCGCGCGCCGTCCTCGACTTCTCCGACGAGTGCCGCTTCTGGGTCGCCGAGCGCGAGTGAAGATTCACACAAACCGTCAAGTCCCAGCATGGGCTAATAGGGTATTCTCTTGGAAGTGAATCGATGCACTACCTTCCCCACCTCCAACGCGCGATTGATGAAATCGAACCGTGCCTCCGCGAACCGATTGCGATCGAGCGAATCGCACGACGCGCGGGGTTTTCATACTGGCATTTCCAGCGACTGTTCGCGGCCTGCGTGGGTGAACCGGTGGGATTCTATATACGGCGCCGTCGACTCACGCTGGCCGCAGACGAACTGCGCACCACACGACGCCGGATCCTCGATATCGCACTCGATTTTCAATTCGGCTCACACGAGGCCTTCACGCGGGCGTTTCGCGGCCTGTTTCATATCAGCCCCAGCGAATTTCGCCGTCGCCCACATTATGTCATGATTCGGACGCGCCCGGTGCTCACGGCCGACCGGCTCAAACATCTTGTCCAAAACGCATCCATGAAACCGCTCCTCATCCAACTGCCGGCGCTGACCCTGATCGGACCCGAAGCCCATTTCATCAGCGCGATGTCTCCTGACGCCAACAATCTGAAGGTTATCCCGCCTCTATGGCAGCAACTCTTCCGACGGTTGCCCGAGGCCGGAGCACCGCTCGACAACTATAAATACGGAGCCTGCCGTTGGCTGCTGCCCGGTCGGCGGGCCCGTGAAGACGAATTGGAATATTTGGCCGGAATTAGCGTGGCACCAGCCAGCCGGGCACCTGCTGGCATGGGCAAATGGAAGCTTCTCGCTGCGACCTACGCGCTCTTCACCCATCGCGGTCCAATCACTAAACTAAGCGAGACGATAAATTTTGCTCACGGCGCGTGGCTTCCGCGCTCAGATTTCGAATACGACGACCGGGCCGCAGAACTCGAACGGTACGATGATCGCTTCAATCCCACCGCGCCGGATTCCGAGATGGACTATCTCCTTTCGGTCCGACCGAAGAAGTGATCCGCATCAAAGGCTGGCGCGGGAGTTCCACGCCCTGAGCAGGACTTTCTCCTGCTCACGTTCGAGTCCGGTTTTCATCGCCGTGCCGCCCGGGCGCTGTTGCACCCACTGCCAGGTATCCGCCGCCGTCTGGCCGAGGGGACGTAGCTTCAGCCCGTGCGCCAGCGCTTTGGTCCCGTTGATCGAAAACATCCCGGCAAACCGTGCCTGCGCCGCGGGAATATAGAGCGGCAGCTTCATCCACTCCTCCATTCCCTGGGCAACCAGAAAACCATCATCAACCCAGACCAACCGGGCGGCAGAATTCAATTGGACCGCACAGAGTTCAACCACGTGCTGCATCGTCAGCGGCGCGGCCGGTCCAACCGCGTTAAACACGCCGGTCTGTTTCGTTTCAGCCATCGCGATCATCCACGCGGCCAGGTCGCGGACATCAATCAGCTGCACCGGTGACGAAGGAGCGCCCGCCACCAGCACCTCGCCGCCTGCGGCAATGCGCCCGACCCAATAGGCCAAACGATCCGTCGGGTCACCGGGACCCGCAATGATTCCGGGCCGCACGATCAGGGTTTTGCCAGGCATTCCTGTCTCGGCCGCCGCTTCACAAAGCGCCTTCAGGGGACCATAACCCTCCATCGTGACTGTTTCCGCGGCTTCATCCGCCATGCGGCCCGGTTCGTCTGCCTCCGTCAGCCTGGGCCGGCTCAAATCCGCGTAAGCGGACACCGTGGAGACAAACGTGTAATGGCCGATCCGTCCCGCCAGCACCGCCAGCAAGCTACGCACCTGCCGCGGGACATAGCCGCTGGTATCAATCACCGCGTCCCAGCTGCCGCGCTGCAACATGGCCAAGTCTCCATTTCGGTCTCCCTTGATGAGCGTGACGCCGGCTTCGGCCCGCGGCGACGTGATGCCGCGGTTGAACAACGTGAGCTCATGCCCACGCGCCCGCGCCTCCGCCACCAAGGCAGGCCCGAGAAAAACAGTTCCGCCCATGATCAACAGCCGCATGGGGAAAACGTGCTTGGGCTCCCCAAGAAGTCCAATGTCCGCGCCGCCTAACGGACTCCGGCGTAGGGACGCCATCTCGCTGCGGTCTTACACCGACTTCAGCTCCGGCTCCACACCAAGGGGAAATGTTTCCCTTGCATCATCTCGCCATCGGCGACCTCGACGAACGGCTTCATGCAGTGTTCACCCGACGCCACGTAACGCGTATCGTTGGTCATGAAATGCAGCGCGATCGCGCGACGCTTGC
>JBDTJA010000235.1:0-5491 GCA_039936075.1 Opitutaceae bacterium
GATCGGTGACGGGTCCGCGAATTTCGCGGACGGACCAAGGCCGTGGCCTTAGATCAGGAGACTGCAATGCGCCGCGAACAGCGGCACACTCGCAGGAGGCTGCACCCGGTCGGGCGCAAGCACCGCAGCCGGAACGGCCACCGGTTCAACAAACGTCGCAAAAAATTTCTTTCCGTTCGGGCGGACGGGTTCGCCAGCGCGGCGAGCCTCGGCGACCACAATCCGGGCCGACTCTGCGGCCACCAGCATGGTCCGGGCGGAAACTGGCGGCGGGGGGCAATCGGGCATTCCGCAGGAACCGTTGCCTGCGCAGCACGGGCAGACTTGGCGTGGGCTGGCCAATGCCACCGGCTGCACCTGCGCGAACGCGGTGCCAAGAACGGCGAGAAAGAGCCAGAACAGGCGTTTCATGGAACAGGAGCGACTATGCCAATCAGAGTCGGACTGGCAAATTTTATTCCCGACCTGCCCCGCGTCAGGGCGCGACCTCGAAGGTGAGACTGGCCGAGCTGCTTTCCCAGTCGAGGCCGGGCACATCCCGCAGCGGAATCATGTTCACGACGGCGACCAACCACGATCCGGCTTGCGGCAGGATGAACGTAACCGATCCGCTGGCATCGGTCCGGCCTTTGAGGGCGCCCGATTTTGCGCCGGGCTGCGACCACGCGTGGACTTCGGCTCCCGCAAGCGGTTCGCCATCGTAGAGCACCGTGAAGGAGAGTTTGGCTCCCGCGTGAGCGGCGAACGGGTCGGACGCCGGAACGATCTCGAGCTGCTGCCCGGCTACGACGGCATACGTGTCGTCACTGGCCGGTCCTACGCGCACGATGGTTTTCACGAAGCGCCGGGAACGCTCGCGGCCCGGAGCGTGATCGTGACCGGTGTCGTGGCGCAGCTGTACGATGGCGTCGAGACCCTCCGCTTTGAGGTAGGCAAGGAATTTGTCCGCCGGGAGCTCAATCGTGCTGGACTGGGTATCAACGGCGAACACATGAGTGCCGGGTGCCAACTGGGAAAATTCAAGTGAGTTGATCCCGGGAGGCTCAGGTACGAGGTCGAGGGCGTTGGCCAGGCCCGCGACCGAGAAATGATATAACGCGGCGGTGCGTGACGTGTTGAAGGGACGGGCGTCACCCTGGAAATCATCGCCAACATGGAGCGAGAGGTGGACCGTGCCGCCCGCGGCCAAGTGAAATGCATCGGGGCTGAGCCAGCCCTCATGGGCGATGAGCGGCCCGGCGAAAAGAGCGAGGGCGGCAGCAGACAGCAGGACGTGAAGTAAACGCATGACGTGGCGAGGTGAATGAAGCTCCAGGCAAGGAGACGTTCAAAGGGGGATAGAGTTGCACATTTCAGAGCAGAAAATTCGCCTCGGCGATTTCAGCCCGCCGGGCCCAAGTTTTGGGTAAGTCGAGCTTGAGCCAAGGCAGACGCCCCAAGGGAACGAAGGCACTGGAGTCAGAGGGAGTTTTCACGCGTGGGTTCATCAAAACGCATATTTCACCTCGGCCAGGGCTGTCCGCTGGGGGAACGGGTGGAAGAGGAAATATTTCCGGTTGAGTACATTATCCATGCCGACGGCGCCGGACCAGTGACGGTCGAAGCGATAGTGCGCCCGGAGGTCGGCGACGAACCAGCTCGAGAATCCCTGGTACGTGTTGAAGTTCACGTCACTGTTATCGAGCGTCGTGTACATCAGGCTGCTGTAGCGTCCGGCGGCGGAGAGCGTCCAATGCTCATCCGGGCGATAAGAGACCTGAAACGTCGCGCGCCATTCCGGGATGTTGGGCAGGCGTTTGCCGATGGCGCTCCCGGGCGGCGAAGTCGCGCTGGACTGGCCGGACAGCGCGAGGGTGCGCGCGTCGACGTAGGTGGCGCTGCCCGAGAAATCGAGGCCACGCACCAAGACGTTGCGTTGCTCGATGACCAGCTCGACACCCCGGGCGCGAACGTGATCCACATTGGAGAGGTACGAGTAGAGCTGGCTTGAACCGGCCACGAGCGGGAGGAACTGGGAAATAATGGCGTCGTGGATGTCGTCCTGGAACAGCGAAAGCCGCACGCGGCCATTGCTGAGCTTGCGTTCGAACTTGAGCTCGGTGGCGAAGACGTCGTCGGGTTTGAGGTTCGGATTGGGCGAGGTGAACGTGGCGCCAGTGGAGACGAGTTGGTACAGTTCGGCCGCGGTCGCGTAACGATAGGCCTGACCGACAGACGCGGTCACGGTCCAGACCGGCGAGACGATCCACGCGAGCGTGGCCTTGGGCGACCAGTTGGCTGCGCTGACGGTGGGTTGATTCACCACCGTGGCGCCGTTGGCGTTGTAGCCGTCGTAGGCGCGCCAGTCCTCATAGCGGAGGCCGACGGTGAGTTTAAACCCCTCGGCAAACTGCCACGCGTCTTGGGCCCAGAGCGCTTGCGTGTGGGTCTTGCCGTCGCCCTCGGTGGCGACACTGGTATAAGGACCGCCGTTGGCCCAGTCGCTGGTGTTGTAAGTGGGATTGAACAGGCGATAGCGATCATCGTGGGCGCCGAAGCTGAGGACGTGGGCGCTGGAGGGGCCATCGGGCCGCCAGAGGGCTTTGAGGTCGACGGTGGACCAGCCGGTGCCGTCGAGCACTGCGACGCGGCCGGCGGGGCCGAAGCTCGGAGTCGTCACATTGGTGACTGAGGCAGTGGTGGGAGACCGCTGGCGATCCTCATCGAAATGGTAGCGCGACGCGACGGCTTCAAAATCCCAGTGGCCCTTCGTGTCGGTCTTAAGCGTGAGGCTGTGGGCCGTGTGCCGCTCGAACAGGAGATAGTTGCCACTGGCGAAGCCCGCGAGGCCGGCGTAGGTCGGCTGACCGGCGGCGTTCGTCAGATAGGTCTGGACGGACGCGGTGGCGTCATTGCTCCAGATTCCGAAGACGTACGAGAGACGGAGCCAAGGCGCGAAATCGTAGGCGAGCTTGACCTTCCCGTTTTTCATTTGCGTGTGCAGGAGGCCGCCGGCACCGAGGATATTGGCGGGCGCGTTGAACTTGTTGGCGGCGGCATAGCCGCCGGTCGTGCCCGTGGGAAACGTGGCGCTGGTGACGAAGGAAAGGGGCTGGCTGCGGCTGTCCTGATAATTGCCGCTGATCCAAAATGAGAATTTCCCGGCGCGGTTGCCGACCGTGACGGCAGTCTGGTGGGTCAGAAAATTGTCCTTCGTCCCATAGAGGCCGAATTGCTGCCACGCCTCGGTCTGGGCAAGCGAGGCTTCCAATTTTTCGGGCAGGCGGGTGGTGATGTCCATCACGGCCCCCATGGAATTGCCCGCATACGCGGCGGCGAAAGGGCCGTACATCATGTCGATGCGCTCGATTTCCTCGGGCGCGACCAAGCCCCAGCGAGGTCCACCGATGTTGTTGTTGTTCGCCACGAGCGCGCTGAGGGGCACGCCGTCGGCGAAAACCAGACTGCGCGCACTGGAGCTGACGCCCCAGACGCGGGTGCCCATGACCGCCTGCGTGTCGCCGTAGTTGCGTTTGCGGAGGAAGACGCTGGGCAGGTATTTAACGGCGTCCTCGGTATCGACGGCGTTAATCGTCTGGGCGACTCCTGAGGCAGTGATGCTTTCCGTGACTTGCGGCAGCTGGTATTTGTCCGAGATGGACGGCGCGGCTTTGACCATCACGCCGGGAAGCTGTTGGACGTCGCCCGGGTCAGGCGGCGCGGGCTTGGCTCCTGACACGGGTTCGGTCACCTGGCCGCGGAGCGCCGTAGTCAGGTAGAGGAGGGAAAGGAGCGAAACGGAATAGAAAAATTTCATGACGAGACAAGGCAGGTGGACGTCTGGGCGCGAAGAAACGCGCAAGGATCACGGACGAACGCACTCGGGCGCAGCGCGCCAGCCGGGGCAGGGCGGAGTGCGGATCAGGCGCTAGACGCGGCGCCACAGCGCCGGACCTGCGCAGTTCAAGCCTGCAGCCGTGGCGGTGGTCCGAGCGGCGCTGACAATTCCGCGCTGACGAGCGCGGTGGGACCGGCCACGCGGCCGGCGCACTGGGGCGCCGGCGACGCGAACACGAGCACGCTTGGCGAACCCACGAAAAAGATTTTCTCCGGCGCCTTCAGGCCCGGGATCTTGGCGCCGTTGGCGTCCTCGTTTTGCTGCGCGTGCTGCACGATCCGGCACATGCTGCAGAGTTCATCGCCCGCAAACGTCTTCTGCACCGCCTGTTCCACCGACATCGATTGCGAATACGAGACGATCATGCGGCCCCAGCCCAAGGCCTGCACCAACTCCCACTGGCCTCCGGTGGCGATGAGCCACGCGGTCAGAGTCAGCACGAGGGAGAGTTGGCGGCGCATGGCGGTGGCGAGCAAAGGCGCGGAGCAGAGTGGTTCAAGCTATTTGAGTCCGGTAGAAGGCGCCCGAAACATCGCGGCCTCCCGGCTAATGCGGGAATGTTGTAGGGCGGGATCGCCCACCTCTGCCAAGGCTTCGGAGGGCACGCTGATCCCGCCATCGCATTGCCTGCGGCAGGCGCTGCCAAATTCCGCCCTACAAAATTCACGTCACCGTGCGGAGCTGGACGCTGTCCACGACGCGGTCGAGCGAGAGGATATCGGTGGCGATGATGATCTTGTCGCCTAGAGAGATGCGGCCCGCGCGCCGGAGCAGGGCGAGCGCGTTCTCGATGGTGGCATCGGGATCGATCGCGAGCGGCATCAGGTACGGCTCGACTGCGCGCAGCAGTCGCAGTTGGCGGTGCAGGCCGGGTGACGGGGTGAACGCGAGAATGGGGGCATGGACGGGCCGGAGGGCGGCGAGGCCGTGGGCCATGAAACCGTGGCGGGTGAAGGTGAGGATTTTCGAATGCGGAATCTCATTCGCCAGCACGACGGCGGAGTGGAGCACCTTCATGCGTTCGCCCGTGAAGACCGCGGGCTCGCGACTGTCGAGATCATCCTCGATCTCGATGCGCCGGGCGATCTTGTCGAGCATTTGCACGCACTCGACCGGGTACTTGCCGATGGTGGTCTCGCCGGAAAGCATCACGCAGTCCGTGAATTCATAGACGGCGTTGGCCACATCGGTGATCTCGGCGCGGGTGGGAACCGGCTGGTGGATCATGGACTCGAGCATGTGGGTCGCGACGATGACCGGCCGGCCCTGCGCGAGGCAGGCGCGCACCGCGCGGCGCTGGATGACGGGCAGGTCCTCGAACGGGCACTCGATGCCGAGGTCGCCGCGCGCGACCATGAGGGCGTCGCAGGCGGCGACGATTTCATCCAGGTTGGTGATGGCGGACTGGTCCTCGATTTTGGCGATGATGCGCGCGGTGGATTTCTGCGCGGCGAGAAACGCGCGCAGCTCCAGCACGTCCTTCGCTTCCCGCACGAACGAGAGGGCTACAAAATCGATCCCTTCCTCGATCCCGACGAGGGTATCGTGGTGATCCTTCTCCGTGAACGCAGGCAGGTTGACCTTCACCCCGGGGAGGTTGATGTGCCGGCGCGA
>JBDTJA010000236.1:0-4302 GCA_039936075.1 Opitutaceae bacterium
GCGTCCTTGCCGGATTTATTCGTCTGCTGTCCGGTGTCCGCCGGATTCGCGCCGAAGACTTGCCGGTCGGCCCGACGGTGTTTTTCGCCAATCACTCCAGTCACCTCGACTTCGCGGTGATCTGGGCGGCCCTGCCGGATCACCAGCGCGCGATCACGCGACCCGTGGCGGGACGCGATTATTGGGAAAAGACCGCTCTGCGCCGCTGGCTCGCGCAGAAGGTATTTCATGCCGTGCTGATCGAACGCCAAAAAGTCACCGTGGCCGCCAATCCGCTTGAGGCGATGCTCACCGCGCTCGATGGCGGCAGCTCCCTGATTGTGTTTCCCGAGGGCACGCGAAGTCTCGACGGGCTGGTCCACGAATTCAAAGCGGGTCTGTATCACCTCGCCAGGGGACGCCCGGCGATTCCCTTGGTGCCGACGTGCCTCGACAATCTTAACCGACTCCTGCCGAAGGGCGAATTCATCGCCGTTCCGCTCATCGCTTCCGTTAAAATGACCGCGCCCATCCATCTCGAAGCCGGCGAAGCCAAGCCGGCTTTTCTCGCCCGCGCCCGTGAAGCCCTGCTCGGCCTGACCAACCGCTGATATTCATGCACCTCGACCGCCAGATGATTTACCTGCTCGCCGGCATCGGCGGTCTGCTCCTGTTGGCCAGCGGCATCACCGCGGTCTTGAAGCTGCGCGCCAAGGGCGTCCCCAACCCGGTCATCGCCAATCTCTCCGCGCGGGTGAACGCCTGGTGGATCATGGTCGTGCTCTTCTCCGCGGCCATCCTGACGGGCGGACTCGGCTCCGTGATTTTGTTCACCCTTGTGTCCTTTTTTGCCCTCCGCGAATTCGTCACGCTGGTGCCCACCCGCCCGGGCGATCACCGCACGCTTTTCTGGGCCTTCTTTGTCGTCCTGCCGCTCCAATACTTCCTCGTCTGGGCGAACTGGTATGGACTCTTTGCGATTTTCATCGCGGTCTTCGCGTACGTCCTGCTGCCCATCCGCAGCGCGGCCGCAGGTGATTGTGAACATTTTCTCCAGCGCACGGGCGCGATCCAGTGGAGCCTGATGATTTGCGTCTACTTTGTCAGCCATGTGCCCGCGTTGCTCATGCTGCAAATTCCCGGCTACACGGGCCAGAACGGCAAACTGCTGCTGTTCCTCGTGCTGGTCGTGCAGATCAGCGACGTCTTCCAATATGTCTGGGGCAAGCTCCTCGGCCGTCGCAAAATCGCTCCGACCTTAAGCCCCAATAAAACACTCGAGGGGTTTATCGGCGGCAGCCTGTCCGCCACCGCGATCGGCGCTGCACTCTGGTGGGCCACCCCTTTCACCTGGTGGCAGGCGGCATTGATGGCGTGGCTGATCACACTGATGGGGTTCTTCGGCGGTCTGGTAATGTCCGCGATCAAGCGGGATCGCGGGGTGAAGGATTACGGCACGCTCATCGAGGGCCACGGCGGGATGGTCGATCGGATCGATTCACTGTGTTTTGCTGCGCCGGTGTTTTTCCATCTCGTCCGCTATTTCTTCACCTGACCGCTTATGCCCACCATCTACGACATCAAGCCGAAGTTTCAGGCCCTTCTGCGCCCCATTTGCCAGCGACTGGCCGCGAAGGGCGTCACGGCGAATCAAGTCACGGTCGTGGCCATGCTCCTGTCGTTCGCCACCGGCGGCCTGCTGACGTGGCGCCCCAACAACACCGCGATCCTCTTGATCGTGCCCGTGGTGCTCTTCGTCCGCATGGCGCTCAATGCGATCGATGGCATGCTGGCCCGCGAGCACGGCCAGAAGTCGCCCTTGGGCGCGATTTTGAATGAGGTTTCAGACGTGCTGTCCGATGCCGCCTTGTATCTGCCGTTTGCGTTCGTGGGTGGCATCCATTCCTGGCTCGTTATCTGGATCGTGGTGCTGGCCATCGTGAGCGAGATGACCGGCGTGGTCGCGGTGCAGATTGGCGCCTCCCGCCGTTACGATGGCCCGCTCGGCAAAAGCGACCGGGCCTTTCTCTTTGGCTTGATCGCACTCCTGGCCGGATGCGGCGTGCCCTTGCATCCCTGGATTAATCCTGGGTTGGCCCTCGCCGCTGTCCTGCTGGCCGTGACCATCGTGAATCGCGCGCGCCACGCTTTGGCCGAAGTTGCTCGCCGCACCCCCAGGGCATGAGCGAACCGGAACCACGTTCGCTCGATCAGCCAGGAGTAATTTGGTCGTTCACTTGAGGCTTCACGGTAGCCACGCTCATTTTCATCGGACCGGATGGGTGGCTCACCTCCATCGCCGTTCGGTAGGGCGGCAGCGCGGCAAGCTCGCCAGCCTGATTGCCAACGCCGGCGCATTGGCGGGCGCCGCGTTGCTCTACAGCTGGGCGCGAAACGGTCACGCGGTCGTTTTGCACGAATGGCTGATTCGTCAGCCCGGATTCTCGCCAGTCTTGATCGCCCACGCGGACGCTCGGGTGCGCCAAGGATGATTCCTCGCTGCGCTGCATCGCGCGTGTACCGGCACACCCTTTAAAATCTATGCCGTCGAATCCGGTACCCAAGCGATCACGCCGGCCGCCTTCGTCATCGCCCCCTTCCTCACGTACTTTGCGCGCTTTGCGCTGTCGTCATTGATCGCAGCCTTGGGGTTCAGCAAGATGGCCGCCAGTTGGACGATGCCGCTCAAGCTGCTAGTGTTGCCGGCCAGTAGGGCACTTTCTACGCGGTCTATTTCAGCCTCCACCGCGGCTGATCCATGCGAGTTAGACCTTGATCACCACTGTACTCGCTATGCGGTCCTCGACTGCTTGGCGGTTCGGTTCCCAGAGTAATTTGAGAAATCCAATCATCCCCATTGCCACGCCGGCGACGTAGCCGCCGTTGCGGATGAACGCATCGAAGTAACTCAACGCGGAACCGTTAATTTTGACGGCCCGGGTGCCAAACAACAGTTTGCCCACGGTCCGGCCTCCAAAGCTGCCCGCGAGCAGCGTGAAGTAGATGCCCGACCAGCCGAACGTCACGCCCAACGCCTTGGTGAACGCCCGGGCTTTGTAAACCCACGGTGTGCCCGCGGTGGTGTAGTCCTTGTTTTCCGCTTTGAGGGCCTCCACCTGCTCTTCCAACCGGGCGGCCGCCACCCTCAACTCCGAGGGCGTGGCGTTGGGAGGCACCCGCACCTCCTGACCCATCGCGTGACTTTGGCTCTTCCCGGTCAAGGCGTTGAGATCGAGCTTGGCGGAACGCAGGAAGGAGCTGTGCCCGAGTGCGAGCAGCGCAATCAGGATGAACGCGCCGCCCAGCCCCCGGAAAATCCAGCGAAACGTCCGGAGCACCAGCGGCGCCGTGCCCGAATTGCCCAAGAGCACAACCAGCAGCACCCCGGTACCCAACGCCAGCCAAGGCCGGGTCAAAAAGGAAAGTAACGCAATCGCCGCGAGGTCGACGAGGATCGCCGCCAGACGCCGCCAAGGTTCCGCCAACGGCTGCCCAAGCACGCTGACCCCCACCGTAAGTGTCTCTGCGGTAACCTTTCGCTCGACGGGCATGCAGTCACAGAGCCCGCCGGACGGCTTCGCGCAAGAACCGATTATGTACGCCTTCCGCCTTGCATTCGACCGGCCCGGTCAGCACGTTCTTCTTTTTTCCATAGACCAGAACGCGCCCGCGCCATGAACCAGAACATCCGCAATATCGCCATTATCGCCCACGTTGACCACGGCAAAACTACGCTCGTGGACAAGCTCCTCAAGGAAGGCGGCGTCTTCCGCGCCAATCAGCAAGTCGAGGAGCGTGCGATGGACTCCATGGATCTCGAAAAGGAAAAGGGCATCACCATCAAGGCGAAGAACACGTCCGTTCACTGGAAGGACAAGACCGTCAACATCGTTGACACCCCCGGCCACGCAGATTTCGGCGGCGAGGTTGAGCGCGCCCTCCGCATGGTCGACGGCGTGCTGCTCGTCGTCGATGCCTACGACGGCCCGCAAGCACAGACTCGTTTCGTGCTTCGCAAGGCGTTGGCCCACGGCTTGAAGGTGGTCATCGTCATCAACAAGATTGATCGGGAAAACGCCGAGCCCGCCAAGATGTACGACAAGGTGCTTGAGCTCTTGATGGAGCTCAACGCCAGCGAAGAGCAGTTCGATGCGCCTGTCGTCTACGGCTCTGGCCGCGACGGTTACATGATGTATCACCTCGGCGAGGAAAAGAAGGACATGAGCCCGCTCTTCCAGACGATCCTCGATCACGTCCCGCCCCCGTTCGCCAAGCCCGAGGAGCCTTTCCACATGCTCGTCTCCAACATCGATTGGAGTGATT
>JBDTJA010000237.1:0-2891 GCA_039936075.1 Opitutaceae bacterium
GTGGGTTTCATCACCTCGCCGACGGGGGCGGCGGTGCAGGATTTCATGCGGATTCTGGCGCGGCGCGGCTGGCGCGGTCGGCTCGTGGTGCTACCCGCGAAAGTGCAGGGCGAGGGCGCGGCGGCGGAGATGGTGGCGATGCTGCAGCTCGCGGCGGAGCTGGGAATTTTTGACCTCCTCGTGATCGGGCGCGGCGGCGGCAGCCTGGAGGATCTGTGGGCGTTCAACGAAGAGCTGCTGGTGCGCGCGGTGGCGGCGAGCCCGGTACCGATCATCTCGGCGGTGGGGCATGAGATCGATTTCACGCTGAGCGATTTCGCTGCGGATGTGCGCGCGGAGACGCCCAGCGGCGCGGCGGAGCTGATCTCGAGTCATTTTCTGGACGGCGCCGAGCGCGCCGAGCGCGCGGCGGCCGCGATGACCGCGGCGGGCGAGGAGGCGCTGGAACGGGCGCGCGAGAAACTGGATCACGCGCGGTCGCGGCTGCGGTTGCTGACGCCGGCGGCGCAGATCGAGCAGGGTTTTTTGCGGTTGGACGATTTTTCCAACCGACTGACGGCGGCGTTGCGGGCGACGGTGCAGCTGCGCGGCCGGCAGCTTGGCGAGATCCGGGCGCGGCTGGCGCACGCCTCACCCGAGGCCCGGATTCAGCTTGGTTCGCATCAATTGCTCTCGCTCTACAAACGTCTGCAAGCGGCGAGCCCCAAGTCGGTGTTGAATCGCGGATTCGCCATCGTGCGTGATGAACGCGGCCAACCGGTCGCGCGTCGCGCCGGCATCACGCCTGGCCAGCGGCTGAGCACGGAGTTCAGCGATGGGTCGGTCAAGGTTCGGGCGGAGGAATGAATTCTGAACCAGCCTCCCCGCGGATGGCGCGGACGAACTCGGATCCGGAAGATGATTCGGGAAGTTCGGGGGATTTAATCTATCGCTATGACCCCGTTGGGGATCACGCCAAGGCGCCAAGCCGCCAAGGAAGAGTGATCCTGCTTGGCGTTCTTGGCGGCTTGGCGTGAAAAAAGTCACGAACATCTCCGTCCTGGTTACCGATGCATCGCGCGGGGTTGGTGTAGCCCGGTCCCGTTCCTCCGCATCCGTCCGTGAAATCCGGGGAAAGGTTTGTGATCGATCGACTGGAATAAAACGCCCGGTTGGGTACTCTTACCGGGCATGAGAAACCTCCCGCTTTTAACCCTCCTTTCGGCAATCGCCCTCACGGCCTGCGCCCAACCTGACACGATGAAATCATCCGCTCCCGGCAAAGACGCTCTCCAATGCAAACCGGGCGAAGTATCCGCCTGTGGACTGCCCTCCCATGTCGTCATCGACATGAGCAAGACGAAGGTGCAGCACACCGACGCCGAGTGGCAGAAGTTGCTGACCCCGCGCCAATATCAGGTCGCACGCAAGCAGGGCACCGAGCCGCCGTTTCAGAATGAATACAACGACAACCACGCGGATGGCGTGTATTTTTCCGTGTGTAGCGATACTCCGCTGTTTGACAGCCGCGACAAGTTTGAGAGTGGCACGGGCTGGCCCAGCTTCACAAAGCCGATTGAGAAGGCCTTTGTGGGCGAGACCACGGACTCGACCTATGGCATGGAGCGCACCGAGGTGCACTGTAACGTGGACGGCGCGCACCTCGGCCACGTGTTCAACGACGGCCCGGCGCCGACCGGGCTGCGGTACTGCATGAACAGCGCCTCGCTGAAATTCATGCCCCGCGCCGAGTACAACGCCTGGGTGGCGAAGAACGGGAAATAATTCCGCGGCGCGGGATTATTTCGGAGATCGGAGATCGTAGATGGTAGATCGGGCCGGCGACTACGGGTAGGGCGGGGTCTTTGACCCGCCTTATTTGGTCCAAGCGTGATCCTGCCAACGGGCAACCAGCCCGGCCTTGACCGGATTTTCCTGGATGTAGCGCACCGTCTGTTCCCATTCGAACTCGTCGCGCATCCACCGATCAAACCACTCGCGTTGCCAGACTGGCCCGGATCCGCCGAGCGCTTCCCGGATGCGGTGACCGCTGCGGCCTTTCAGGCGCTTCATGATGTCGGCAAGGGTGTGGTTACAGCCGGGTTGGGGCACGAGCAGCGCATGAAGGTGATTTGGCATGATCGCAAAATGCGCTGCTTCGACCAGCCACTCGGTCAATCCAAGCAGTTCATCGATGACAATTTTGGCGAGGTTGGCATCGCGGAGCACAGACGCACCTGCCCCAGCATCGAGGTATTTTTCCATGGCCAAAAAATACTGACGCTGGAGGGCGGCGAACCGTGCGGATTGAGGCTCGATTCCAGATAGGCCGCGATGGATCTCCTGCCAGCGAAGGACGGTTTCTCGCGGCAAACTGTCGGCTAAACGAATGGTTATGAAGTAACGGCCTCCCTCTACTTCCCAGTGGGGGAGTTTGCCGCGTTGAAATCGGGTGGTGTGGACAGGGAACATGGGCTCCCATCCAAGGCGGGTCAGAGACCCGCCCTACCGTTGAGGCGTTAAGTTTTTGGAAACTTCAGCCACTTCGCGCCGAGCTTCGAGCTCTTCACGACGGTCTCGATGAACACCATGCCCTCGACGCCGTCGTCAATGGTGGGGAAATCCAGATCCTTCGGCTGTTTCTTGCCTTCGACTTCCGCACTGATCGCGCGGAACGCCTCGAGGTAAACATTGGCGAACGCCTCCAGGTAACCCTCCGGATGTCCGGCGGGGATGCGGGTGAATTTGCCGACTTTCGGTGAGAGGTAGCCATTGCCGCGACGCCAGATCTGGCGGGGCTGGTCGGCGAACTTCACGACGAGCTCATTGGGAAACTCCTGCCGCCACTCGAGTCCGGCCTTCGTGCCGTACACGCGGATGTTGAGCATGTTTTCGTCGCCGATGCTGATCTG
>JBDTJA010000238.1:0-3638 GCA_039936075.1 Opitutaceae bacterium
CTGTCCGGCGCCAAACCCCACCCCACCGCATGAAATCTGCATTGCTCTCCCGCCACGGCCGGCGTTTGGCCGTTGCCGCCATTGCCCTGTCACTCGGCCAGACGGCCTTCGCCCTGAAATACGCGGCGGTCGAACACCACCTGCAGGCCGATCCTTCACTCCCGGTGTGGACTCCTGGTCCGGTAACCTCCGTTCCCGAAGAGGAACTCAATCTCGTGGGCGCCGACATCATGGACGAGGTCACCCTGGGCTGGATAAAACTCTACCGTCAGGCGTACCCCCGCCTGAGCGTGACCATGGAAGCGCGCTCCTCGGGTTCCGGCGTGCCGGCGCTGACGGCTGGAACGGCGCAGCTCGCGCCCGTCGGACGCGAGGCGCTCCCGAAGGAACACGATGCGTTCGTGAAGAAATTCGGCTACGAGCCGTTCGCGATCAAAGTGGCGACGGGCAGTCTCGGTTCCCTCGGCAAGACCGCCACAACCGTCGTGCTCGTCGCAAAGGACAATCCGATCAAGGGTCTCACGTTCGCTGAACTCGATGCGATTTATTCGCAGACCCGCAAGCGTGGCCACGCCGACATCACCAAGTGGGGCGATCTGGGCCTCACGGGCGAATGGGCGGATCGCCCGATTCACACGTATGGTCTGAAGCCGCCGAATGGCATCGAGCAGTTCTTCAAATGGAAAGTGCTCGAGGGTGGCTACTGGAAGGCGGGGATTCAGAACGTCAAGGGCCACGGCTTCACGCATGCGTTCACGGTCGCGTCGAACGACATGCACACCCAACTCGGCGGCCTGACCTATGCGCTGCTGGCCAACCTGACCCCCGACGTGCGCGTCGTGCCGCTCGCGGAGAAGGCGGGCGACCCGTTCATTATGCCGACGATCGACACGGTTTACCATCACACTTACCCCCTCAGCCGTTACGTTTACATCTACGTGAATCGTCCGCCGGGCACCGCGCTCCCGCCCAAGCTCAAGGAATTCCTCAGGTGCGTCCTCAGCAAGCAGGGACAAGACGTCGTGGCGAGGGAGGGCGTGTTCATGCCGCTGTTGCCTGAAGTGGTGAAGGAAGAGCTCGCGAAGCTGGAGTAACCGCGCCAACGGGCACCGCCTTCGACCAAATGAAAACGATTCTCCTTGGTGTCGTGATCGGGATCTGCGTCCCGATCATCGCCGCCTATCTCTTCGTGCGGCTCGGCGGCATGCCGGTGGCGACAAAAGGTCCGCCGCTCCCGCTGGAAAAGTTTCTCGCCCGCACTGCACTGCACGCGGCGATGGACCGCGAGGCCGGCAAGCCCTCGCCGCTGGAGGCGAGTGAGGCGAACCTGCTGGCCGGTGCGCACGTGTACCAGGCGCAGTGCGCTGTTTGCCACGGGAAGCTCGGCGAGCCTGCGACGGCGATTGCTCGCGGCATGTTTCCTCAGCCGCCGCAGCTGTTACCCCCGAAGAAAGGGGTCACGGACGATCCCGTCGGCGAAATCTATTGGAAGGTGAAGAACGGCATCCGACTCACCGGCATGCCCGGCTACAGCGAGAGCCTGACTGACCCGGAGCTCTGGCAGGTGAGTCTCATGCTCCTGCATGCGCACGAGTTGTCGGCGTCCACCCAAGCCGTCCTGCGCCCATGATCCGAAGTCGGACCACGCTCCGGGCCATGGCGGAAACCCGGGCGGCCTGTTTCGGGTATTTCGCGCTTCGTACTTGTTGGGGCGTCGGTTGATGCACCCGTGAAATCGAGGTTGATGCGCAAATTGCTCGCTTGGGGTTTACTCACCGTGCCGGCCATGTTGCCGGCCGAGGAAGTGACGTGCGCGAGCGCGCACAGCATGGATGGGCTGATGGCCAGATGGACCGTGGGGTTCAATGCCAGTCACCCCACGACCCCAGCCCGGATCGTGCGGCGGGCGCAATTCTCGGCGGACTTTGTCGAGCCATTGGCCCGTGGCGATGTGGTGGTGGCGTCCTTCGCGCGCGAGCTGTTTGCGAGTGAACGCGCGGCGTTCGTGGCCCGCGCCGGCGGCGAACCCCATTTGGTGCCCGTGGCGACCGGCAGCCGTGCGACCAAGGGCGGCACGCACGCCATCGTGTTTTTTGTCAATGCTCACAACCCCATCACGCACCTTGCCATGACGCAGTTGCGGGAGATTTGGAAAAGTGAGGGGACCCTTACCACGTGGGGGCAGCTGGGCTTGACGGGAGAGTGGACCCACCGGCGAATTTCGCTCCACGGCATGCGCCCCCGCCGGGATACAGGGAATCCACCGGGCATCGTCAATTTTCTCGAGTCGCGTCTGCTCGCCGGCGATGGGTGGAGCCGGGATTTGCATTCGTATGTCGATGTTCCTGGCGGCGAACAGTCACTCGAGCAAATCGTCCGGGCGGTCGCGGCCGATGAAGGTGCGATCGGCTATAGCGGGTTCGCGTACGCGGTGCCCGGAGTCAAAGCCTTGGCGTTGGGCGAAACCGAGAGCGGTCCATTTTTTGCTGGCTCCGCCGGGGAGATTGCCAGCCGACGCTATCCCTTGGCCCGCACCCTTTATCTTTGCACCGGTCCGTCGCCCGATGCCGCCGCGCGTGAATTCATCGCCTACGTGCTCAGTCCCGCGGGCCAGCGGGCAATCACTGGCGACGATCAGAAATTTTTCTCCTACAACGCGACGTCCACGCTCCACCTTCCCGATCATCCGGATAGTCCGCCGTGAATGGCGGAAATCCGACCGGGTAAGAGCGCCCGTGGGCTAAAAGGGATTTCAGTCCCGGTTTAGGATGCATTAATGTAACTGGCCCAACATGGGTGAATCAGGAGAGGGAATCGGGCGCCGTTTCCGGTGCCAGTTTCCGAGTCGCCCACGCTGATACCAGCCTTCCTCCAGTCGAGATTGATGCGCCGCCCAAGCAGTGAATCCGCTCTTACCCCTTCCCGACCACACGTCAGACGCCGAGCGGGCGAGGTGGTTTGTGGCTGAAGTGCACACGCACGAGTCGGCCTTGAAATCATGGCTCCGCGTCCGCTTTCCCCGTCTGCCTGACGTGGAAGACATCGCCCAGGTGGCATTCCTTCGGCTATGGCGACGTCAAAGCCGGCCGGACTGCGAGCCGCTTAGATCGCCCAAGGCCGTGCTGTTTGCCATCGCGCGCAACGCGGCCATCGATCTGCTGCGCCAACAGGCCGTAGGTCTGGCGCAGGCTGTCACGGAAAACGGCTTCAGGCCCGTCTTAGATGAGACAGCGGATGTGGTTGAAACCGTCAGTGCCCGGCAGGAACTGGAGTTTCTGGCGGATGCAGTGCGGGAGTTGCCCACCCGTTGCCGTCAGGTCGTTACGCTAACAAAAATTTATGGTCTTACGGAAAAACAGGTGGCCGAGCGGCTCGGCATCTCCGAAAACACGGTCCGCACGCATGTGGTTCGCGGAATGGAGCGTTGCACCGACTACCTGCGCGGGCACGGCGTGATACGTAATGAAACGCGAAGCCGGTAAACATACAGCTGGGTCCGGGGATTCAAGCGCCACCGTCCGGGCCATCCAACGGCAGGCGGCTGAGTGGCTCGCCCTCCGGCGGGCGCACGCCCCGACCGACACCGAGGCGGCGGCTTTCGCAGCTTGGTGCGCGGCCGATCCGCGGCATGCCGAGAT
>JBDTJA010000239.1:0-7788 GCA_039936075.1 Opitutaceae bacterium
CGTGCCATGCAGTCGGGCCATCTCGGCCAGCACCCGGCAGGCATAGTCCACTTTGACGGAGATTTTCACGAGGCGCTCAAGCGATTGATGGAGGTGGGCCGGGCGCTCCGCGCGCGGCCGGCGGGACCCCAATCTGCCGGGCGACGGAGCGCCCGGCCCACCTGTCCCCGACGATATCGAATTGGAGTCTTCACTTCGTTCAGAAAGCCTGGCGCGGTCAGATCACGAAGTCGCTCGTGTCGGGTCGGACGACTTCGCGCGGCGGCGCCAGCATGCCGGCGGCGACCGTGGCGTGCGTGCCCTGTTCGATGAGAATGAACGAGCCGGTCAGGCGGTTGGTCTCGTAGCCGTCGAAGAAAATTGGCGCGGCGGTGTGCAAACGGATTTCGCCGATGTCGTTCAACTTGAGTTCGGTCGGCGCTGGCTCGGGCTCGAAGGTACTGATGTCGAGGCGGTGGTTGATGGCGGTGACCGCGACCTGGACACTGTGCGTGGTGTGCTTCAGCCAGTATTTTTTGCCTACCGTCAGCGGCTTCTGGTGCATCCAGCAAACGTTCGCGAGCAGCTCGTTGCTGGAGCCGGGCAGGTGATTCTGGCCGATGATCATGTTGCCGCGGCTGACATCGATGTCGTGGTCCAGCACGAGCGTGATGGACTGTGGGCAGAAGGCCTCAGCCACGGGACCGTCATAGGTCCAGATTTGCTTCACCGTGGTGATCTGGCCGCCGGGAAGCACCATGACCTTTTCACCCTGGCGGATGATGCCGCCAGCGATCTGGCCGCTGAAGCCGCGGAAATCGTGGAGCTTCGGATCTGAGGGATTGTTGGGGCGATTGACCCATTGCACGGGCAGGCGAAAGCCGTTCAAGTTCCAGTCGCTGGCGATGTGCACCGTCTCGAGATGGTGCAGCAAGGTCGGTCCGGGGTACCATGGCGTATTGACGGACGCATCGACCACGTTGTCGCCCTGCAGTGCGCTGATCGGGATGAATTTGACGTCCTTGATGTCGAGGCGCGGCAGGAAGGCCTCGAACTCGGCACGAATTTCGTTGAAGCGCTCCTCGCTCCAGCCGACGAGATCCATCTTGTTGACGGCGACGACGAGGTGCGGAATGCGCAGGAGCGCGGCGAGGTAAGTGTGCCGGCGGCTTTGCTCGATGACGCCGGTGCGTGCATCGACGAGCACGACAGACAGGTTCGCGGCGGAGGCGCCGGTGACCATGTTGCGCGTGTACTGGATATGGCCGGGGGTGTCGGCGATGATGAACTTGCGGCGCGGCGTGGCAAAGTAGCGGTAAGCGACGTCGATCGTGATGCCCTGCTCGCGCTCGGCGCGGAGGCCGTCGGTGAGGTTGGCGAGATTGACCTGACCGCCGCCCGTGATGTCGGCGGAACGCTCGAGGGCCTCGAGCTGGTCCTCCATCAGCGACTTCGAGTCGTAGAGCAGACGCCCGATGAGCGTGGATTTGCCGTCGTCCACGCTGCCGCAGGTGTTGAAGCGGAGGATGTCAACGGGCAGCGCAGCGCTCGCCGCCGCGGGCGACGGGTTATGGGTGACGGGTGAGGGTGAAAGGGATGCGGACATGAAAAGATTAGGATTTGTCATTCTGAGCGCAGCGAAGAATCCATCTGGGCTCGGCCCTCGAGTTTGGCGTGGATCTCACTGGAATCTTCGTGGTGCTCAGAATGACAGCATGGGTTAGAAATAACCGGCCTTCTTCCGGTCCTCCATCGCCGCTTCCGACGACTTGTCATCGGCGCGCGAGCCGCGCTCGGTCACGCGGGCGGCGGCGATCTCGACGATGATGTCGTCCACGGTCGCGGCGGGCGACTCGACCATGCCGGTGCTGATGATGTCGCCGATGGTGCGTACGCGCACGATAAGCTCCTTCACTTCCTCCTTCGGCTTGGGTGGGACGATGTCCGTGACCGGCAGCCACTGGCCGTGGCGGCGAACGCACTGGCGCTGGTGACTGAAATAAATGCTGGGGACTGTGAGATTCTCGCGACGGATGTATTCCCACACGTCCTGCTCGGTCCAGTTGCTGAGCGGGAACGCGCGCATGTTTTCCCCGGGATTGAGGCGGCCGTTGTAGAGATTCCAGATCTCGGGGCGTTGGTTTTTCGGATCCCACTGGCCAAAGCCATCGCGGAAACTGAAGAAGCGTTCCTTCGCCCGCGCCTTTTCCTCGTCCCGGCGCGCGCCGCCAATGCAGCAGTCAAAGCGAAATTCCTCGATCGCGGCGAGCAGCGTGGGAATCTGCAGCCGGTTGCGGCTGACTTCGCCCGGCGCAGGCGTCGCGATGCCCGACGCGATGGCGTCCTCGACGCGACGGATGATAAGCTTCGCGCCGAGTTCCTTGGCGCGGGCGTCGCGGAACGTGTTCAGCTCGGGAAAATGGGGGCCGGTATCGACGTTGAGAAGCGGCAGCGGGAGGTCGGACGGGCGAAAGGCTTTTTCCGCAAGGCGCAGGAGGCAGATGGAATCCTTGCCGCCCGAGAAGAGCAGGGCGGGGCGCTCAAACTCGCCGGCGACCTCACGCATCACGTGAATCGCCTCGGTTTCAAAGTATTGCAAGTGGTCGAGATGGTAGGAAGGCATTAGTGCAGTTCGGATTTCGCAGATCGGAAATCGGGTCCGCGCGGGCGCGGCGGATTTCGGAGATCGAAGGTCGGGTTCAGAGATGGGAGATTAGACGAAGGACGGGCATCGGATATAGATTGTCATTCTGAGCGCCGCGAAGGGTCGAGTCGGAAGGGGTCGAAGATGTTGGCTGAGTCGCTCTGGATTCCTCACGATTCTCAGAATGCCAATTACAGGCCGACGTTCGGTTTAAGATAGGTAGGATTGAGGTTTGGGACGATCGTCTATCTGCGAACTTCGGCCTCCGTGACAGCAGCCTGCGTCGACGCGACCGCTTTGCCGCCCCACGCGGCGTGCAGGCCACATTCGCGTTTTTCGTCGGCCTTCGCCGGATCGAAATAGTCCCATTCGTTCGGCAGCTGGTGCTCCGCGAGGTAGGTTTCCAAGTCGGCGTCGGTCGCGTAGAAAAACGGACTGACCTTGAGCGCGCCGAAATTCGCGTCATGCGACACGATGTCGAGGCCGGCACGGTTCGGGTTCTGCACCTTGCGCAGCGCGGTGAGCCAGACGGTCGGCGCGAGCTCGCGCATGCCGCGCTGGAACGGCTCGAGCTTCATCTGCGCGCTGAACTGCTTCAGGCCTTCCTCGTCGGTGAGCTCCGGGATCGGGCCGGAGATGGCATCGCGATGCGCGGGCGTGAGCCGCGGCAGGAAGGGTTTGAGGTTAAGCTTCAGCTTCGCGCGCAACGCCTCGGCGTGTTGGTAGGTCGCGGCACGGTTGTAGCCGTGGTCAACCCAAAGCACGGGGATGTTGGGCTGGGCCTGGACGGCGACGTGCAGGATCGCGGCTTCGTAGGGGCGGAAATTTGTCGAGACGAGCGCGCGGCCCTGGCTTTGGGCGAGCGCCCAGCGCACAATTTCGGCCGGCGACTGATTGCGCAGTTCGGCGTTGGCGCGGGCAATTTCTTCAGGAGACATGGCGGGAAGTGAAAAGTGGAGGGATTAAGTGAGACAGCCCGGCGGAAATCGACTTGTCGTCCTGAGCGCCGCGAAGGATGCAGTTGGAGGAGGGTGAAGGTTTTGAGCGAGTCTCTCTGGCTTCTTCACTGCGCTCGGAATGACAATGGGAGGTCGCGGGTATGGCCAGCGGCTCGGGATCAAATCACCGCTGCGGCGGTGGCCGGTGCGATCGCCCCGAGGGCGGCCGCTTCGGGCCAGAGGACACGGGCGGCGAAATCGCCGAAGCGTTCGCCGGGGGTGCGCTCGGCCTTCCACCGCGTGAAGATCGGGCCCAGCTCGGCCTCGAGATCGGCTTCCTTGATGACATCCTTGTAGATTCGATTAAGGCGGGTGCCGGCCGCGTTGCCCCCGAACCAGAGTTGATAGCGCCCGGGTGCCTTGCCGACGAACGCGATCTCGGCCATGTAGGGCCGAGCGCAACCGTTGGGACAGCCGGTGGAGCGGATGATGATTTCTTCGCCACCCAGGCCAAGCTCGCCGCCGAGTTTCTCGATGCGGTCGATCAGTCCCGGCAACATGCGTTCGGACTCCGCGAGCGCGAGACCGCAGGTCGGCAGGGCCGGGCAGGCCATCGCGGCGGAGTGCATGATGGAGGCCTGCGCCTCGACCTTGACCCCATGCGAGGCGAGCAACGCGGTAATGCCAGCGCGGTCGGAGGTCGGAATGTTCGCGAGGATGACGTTCTGGTTGGCGGAAAGGCGGAATTCGAGGTGAGGGAACTGCTCTGCGACCTGGCGCAACGCGGTTTTCATCGCGTGGCCGGGAACGTTTTTGACGCGGCCGGTCTCGACGAAAAGGGTCAGGAAAAATTTCCCGTCCACCGCAGGCTGCCAGCCGTAGAGATCACCCGTGGTCGTGAACTCGAAACGGCGGACGCCCGTGAGCACGTTGCCGGCGCGCCGGTTAATCTCAGCGGCCACGAACGGCACGCCGCGATCCTCCAGCACGTACTTGAAGCGGGCGTGCTTGCGCTCTTTGCGGTCGCCGAAATCGCGGAAGGTTGTGATCGCGGCCTTGGCCACGTCGATGACGTGCTCAGGCGTGACGAAACCGATCACGTCCGCCATGCGCGGGAACGTCTGCACGTTACCGTGGCTGCGGCCCATGCCGCCACCGACCGCGACGTTGTAGCCGATGAGTTTGTCATTCACGACGACGGCGATGAACCCGAGGTCGTTGGTGTAGACATCCATGTCGTTCACCGGCGGGACGACGAAGCTGATCTTGAATTTGCGCGGCAGGTACGTCTGACCATAGATCGGATCCGAGAACTCCTTGTTCGCGGGGTCCTCGAGTTTGAGCTGCACGTTGTCGATCCAGATCGCGTGGTAGGCCTTAGTGATGGGCGCGACGGCGTAGGCAGTCTTCAGGGCCTGGGCGTAAACCGCTTCGCGCGCGATCGTGGTGGCGGGGGTGGGCGAGGCGGTGACGTTGCGGTTGATGTCGCCGCAGGCTGCCAGCGTGGAAAGGAGGGATTCGTTGACCTTCCGGATGGTGGACCCGAGGTGCGACTTCAGCACTCCGTGAAACTGGATGCATTGGCGCGTGGTGACGCGGAGCGTGTCGTTGCCGTAGTTGGTCGCGATGTCATCGAATGCGATCCACTGCTTCGCAGTCATGACACCACCGGGGACTCGGGTGCGGATCATCATGATGTATTTCTTGCCGGTCTTGCGCAGGTCGCGATCGTCCTGCTGATAGATGCCGTGAAACTTCATGAACTGCGTGTCATCATCCGTGAACCGATCCAGCGTGGGATCGGCCAGGGTGGCCGCGATCGTTCCGGCCAGTGTCGGACTGGAACGTTTTAGGACCTCGTTTTTGGATTCGGTAGGGGCGGAGGGTGCAGCGGCTTCGGACATGGGAAAGTTTATAGTTGATTAACTGAGTTAAGAACTCAAGTAATGAATTTATGGCCAGTAAAGAGCGAAACGATCCTTATGACAGAGCTAATACCGATGGTCGAGTCACCTTGGTGGGTGCCGGTCCAGGCGCGGTGGATTTGATCACGATCCGTGGGCAAAGGGCTCTGGCAGAGGCGGATGTGGTTGTCTATGATGACTTGGCCAATGTTGCGTTGATGGACGTTTGCCCGAAAGGCATCGAAAAGCTTTATGTTGGTAAACGAGCGGGTCGTCACGGGGCGCAGCAAGCGGAGATCAGCGCGATTTTGGTCCGCGAAGCCCTAAAAGGGCTTCATGTCGTGCGGCTCAAGGGTGGAGATCCTCTGATTTTCGGCCGTGGCGGCGAAGAAGAGCAGGTTTTGGCCGAAGCAGGCATACCGTTTGAGGTCGTGCCCGGCGTGACGTCCGCGACGGCGGCGGGGGCGGCGGCAGGAATCCCACTGACGCATCGTCGGCATGCCTCGGCGGTGGTTTTTGTGACGGGTCATGAATGCGCCGGGAAACCCGGCGATTCCGCCGTGGATTGGCAAGCGCTCGCGCGGACGAAGGCTACGCTGTGCATTTACATGGGCACGCGCCGGATGGAGAAAATCGCTCATGAACTTCGCGCCGGCGGCCTCCTTGGTAACACGCCGGTGGCGGTGATTGCGAACGCCACGCTGCCCAAACAATGTGTACAGATCGGCGACTTGGATTCCTGCTCGGCGATCGTGGCTGCTGTGGCCGGTCAGCCCGCGTTGATCATTGTCGGCGAAGTCGTCCGTCTGTCGGAGCTGATCGAGCAGGCGAAGTCCGCCGTGGTCGAAGTATAGGGCGGGATCGCTGATCCCGCCTTTCTGAAATGCGCATCTCCAACATCGAAGGGCTCCGGGGCAAGGGCCTCCTCGCCTTGACAACTATTTTCCTCGTCGACAACGGCTCACTCCGGCCCGAGGCGACGAAGCAATTGAGAAAAATTGCGGCCGCGTTGAGCAAACGATTAAGGCGCAAGGTCGAGCCCGTCTCCCTGCTTCACTCGAGCGCGATTCCAGCGAGTCAATTAGGCGGACGCGAAGCGGAGATTCTCAACGACGCGGTGCTGCGTCGCTTGGAGCGAGGCGCGCGGGAGTTTGTGATCGTGCCGTTGTTCTTCGGGCGCAGTCGCGCGTTAACGGTCTTTATTCCCGAGCTGATGGAGCAATGGAAGAAGCATTCCCCCGAGATGACGGTGCGGATCGCTGCGCCGCTGGCGGCGCGCGGCGATGACCGGCTGGCTCGAATCCTTGAAAGGCAGGTGCGCGCCAAACTCACGAACCGATTGCGAGGGCAATTCGTCCGTGTCGCACTCGTGGATCACGGCAGCCCCGTGAAAGTCGTGACGCAGGTCCGCAACCGCCTCGCGTCGCAACTGCGCCGCCGACTCGGATCGGACGTGGCCGCGGTGGCCGGTTGTAGCATGGAAATTCCTCGACGGGGTCAGCCCCTAACTCTTGTAGTCGCCGACGCAAAAAGGACTTTGAAGGCGACGAGATCGATAAGTCATGCACGACTACAAGGGTTGGGGGCTGACCCCATCGAACCTTTGCTGGAGAACGTGCTCGCCCAACCGCATTGGAACTCCGGCGCGGTGATCGTCGCGCAGCTTTTCCTGCTGCCGGGCCGGCACGCCGGAGCCGGTGGCGATGTGGAGATGATTTGCCAGCGCGCACGGGAAGAATCGCCCGGCCTTAGGACGGTGCGAACGAAGTTAGTGGGCGAGGATCCTGGGCTGATCGCGATTTTGGCAGACCGTTTCGGGGCAGTGAAGTAGGCTACGTCTTCAACTCGGCTAAGAATATAGGGCCAGTCCTCCTCGCGATGAAAGACGGCGCCTGAGAGCTACGTGTCCTCCAGCAAAGTCGGGAAAAGGTTTACCGCGGATTTCCCGGATGGCCGTGGATGAATCATGGTTACCAATGCTTGTCGGCGAAAGCAGAGGGGATATCCGCGGTCTTTGTGAATTGGGAGATCGAGGATTGCCCGATCTCTCATCTCCCATCTTCTATCTCCCCGACGCGTCGCGCGCCGCTGATGACCCCTGAAGAACTCGATCTCGAATTTCCGCTAGGACCTGATTCGTTGCCGCAGCCGGGCGTGCCGCAGGGAAAGCTCGAGCACTTCACTTGGGCCCAGAGCAAGATATTCCCCGGAACGGTGCGCGACTGCTGGATTTACGTGCCAGCCCAGTACGATGCTGCGAATCCGGCGTGCGTCCTCGTGATCCAGGATGGCAAGGCCCACTGGCAGCCGGAGCGCCGCTGGC
>JBDTJA010000240.1:0-5843 GCA_039936075.1 Opitutaceae bacterium
TCCGCCGCCACGATAAAATCGAGGTCGCCCACTGTTTCCATGCCGCGCCGCAAACTACCGGCCGATTCCGCGAGCTTCACTTGCGGCAGTTTCCGCAGACCCGCCAGGATCGGCGCCGCGATCTCCCAGGCGTCCCACCACAAATGCCGTTTTCCGTAAGCTTCGCGATTCTTGATGCCGGCTAAAATCTTCTCCGCCGTCTTCTCCCCAAAACCCTCCAGCGCCGCGACCGAGCCATCGCGGCACGCCTTGGTCAGCGCCGCGATGCTTGTGAGGCCGAGCTTGTCGCGCAGCGCACGGATCTTCTTCGGGCCCAGACCGGGGATCTGCACCATCTCGACCAGTCCCGGTTCAACCGACGTTTTCAGTTGCTCAAAAAACTCCAGTTTGCCCGTCGTCTGCAGCTCAGTGATCTTTTGCGAAAGCGCGTCGCCGATGCCCTTCACGGTCTTCAGCTCCCCGGCTTGAATCAAGCGCGTCAGCTCGGATTCCTCGATTGCCTCGAGCGCCCGTGCGCCGGCCTGATAAGCGCGCACCTTGAACGGATTCTCACCCTTCAGCTCCAGCAGCGTCCCGATTTCCTCCAGCACCCCGGCGATTTCGTTTTTGGTCATTTTAGGAGTGATCCTCCGTAGGCTTTAAGCGGTAAGCTCGCAGCGCAAGCCCGAGGTTCCTCATCATCCGCGCTTGGAGCTTAGTGCTTTCCGCTCACCGCTTTTACTTACAGCCTATCGCCTGCAATGCCCTTCACCTATCAACGCACGGTTCATTTTCCCGACACCGACGCCGCGGGAGTGGTGTTTTTCGCGAACTACCTCGTGATCTGTCACGAGGCCTACGAAGAGGCGCTCGGTGCGGCTGGGATCGAGCTGAGCAAGTTTTTTTCCGACACCGGCGTCGTGGTGCCCATTGCGAAGAGTGAAGCGGAGTATCTGAGACCGCTCGCCTGCGGTGACAAACTCCGGGTGAGCGTCGCGCCGTCGCTGCTCTCGGAGAACTCCTTCGCGGTGCGCTATGAGATCACCCGCATGGGCAACGGCGACAAGATTGCCGCCCGCATCCGCACCGAGCACGTGTGCACGTCGCACCAGAAACGCGCGCGTGCGCCTCTGCCGCCGGCGCTCCTCGCGTGGGTGAACGCCGGCTGATCAGCCCACCGTGGAGCCACCACCCCGCCGGTCGCGCCGTTGCCCGCGCACTGCGCCGCAGAGGTGGGCTGGGCGCTCCGTCGCCCAGCATCGGCGCCCGCCCATCGAGGTAGTGGGTCAGGTGGATTTCCGGCGATCTGGAGGTCGGGCTTTACGCCCGATTTCAGCGGATCGGATATAGGGCGTAGAGCCCGACCCCCGCACGAGGGAGTGTCTTCAAACCCCGGATTCAGCGATCTTCATCCTGAGCCTCGCGAAGGATCCAGTGAGACTCGGCAGGGGGGGTTGACGGTATCCAACTGGATTCCTCACTTCGTTCAGAATGACAAACCGGGTTTGAAGACACGCCTAGTGACCCATTCCCCCGTATCACTCTTCCTGCTTCCTGCTTCACGCTTCACGCTTCTGCCGTGCCGCCGCAGCCAATGCCGTGCGATTGATTTTTCCCTGCGCATTGCGCGGCCAGCTCGCTACCGCCACGAAACGCTTCGGTCGCTTGAATGCCGCGAGGCCCATCAAAGCCGCCGACACCCGCGCCCAATCGGGTGGTTGCGTTCCCAACGCATAACACGCCACCACAATTTGCCCCCACTCCGCATCCGGCAGACTCACGACGACGACATCGGAAAATTCCCCGCTCGCCCGTAGCGCTGCCTCGACTTCCATCGGCTGCACTTTTTCGCCACCCGTGATAATCACCGCATCGCGCCGCCCAAGGACGTGCAGCTGACCGCGCTCGTCGAGCCGACCAATATCCTCGGTCACGAATACCCGCGCGGTCCGTTCTTCGGGAAAATAGCCGCGAAATATCGAGTCCCCTGCGATTTGAATGGCGCCCTCGGCCTCAATCGAAATCCGCGCATGCGGGAGCGCCGAACCACTGCTGCGATCGCCGGCCAAAAACTCCGCCGGACGCAACGCCGCCACCATCGCCGCAGTTTCCGTCATGCCGTAACTCAACGAAATGGGCAGCTGCGACTTCGCCGCGGCCTCGGTCAGCTCCGGCCAAACCGGACCGCCGCCGATGAAGATCACCGAAAAATCGCGCAGCCACGCCACCGTATCGGCCGAAGCCAGCAAGCGCTGCAATTGCGTCGGCACCAAGGAAATCACCCAACTTCCACGCCGTTGATCAAGCATCGGCCGCTCACCCGCTTCGAGGCGCTTCCACTCCCACACGACATGCTCGCCCCCAGTCGCCGCGCACCGCACGCGGGCCATCAGGCCGCTCACGTGATGCGCCGGCAGTACGTCCACCGCGTTCACCTGCTCAAACCCGAAGTGCGCGCAAAATCCCTGCACCGCCGCCGTCAGCGTGTGTTCATCGTGGCGCGCGAAACGCACGCTGCCGCTGGAGCCGCCCGTCGGAATGCACAACCAGCCGTGGGGGATGGCCGACGACGGCTTCCCGACTTTCGATTCTTGGAGGGCCTTGACGTTTGCGCGATCGACTGAGCTCCAGGCCGGATCACACAAAAACGTAAAATCACCGCGCTCCTCCGCGCAGCCCGTGACGCGGAGCAGTTGAATCAACTCAGCGCGTTCCATACGGCCTCCGGGTTGATCCGCTCGACATCGTCTGCGTGCAAAAACGGCCCCGCGTAGGGTCCGTCGAATCGTCCATCCGCAAACAGCGGCCACACGCCAAAGCCCAGTGCCCGAGGTGCGCCGCTCCAGTCAAACGCCGTGCGCAACGCCGCCTGCGCGCCCAGCCGCGTTTCCAACGCTGACGAAAACACGACCGACGCCTTTGCCTTGGCCAGTCGCGCGAGCGTCGCCGGCACGTTTCCCAGCAGCGACGGCTTCACCACAAACACGCCCTGCCAGCCCAACTCGAGCCAGCGCGCGACGTCTGCATCGCCTGACACTGACTCATCCAGCGCAATGGGCGTTGGAAAATCCTCGGCCAACCCGCGCAGCAAATCCTCCGTCTTGGACATCCGGGCCGCGCCCTCCGACGCCTGGGCGAACGCCGGTTGCTCCACAAATTCAACCGGCCGCTCCGCGCAGCGTTCGAGCCAGCGCTCCGCCTGACGCCGGTCCCAGCCCCCATTGGCGTCGAGTCGCAATTTTGCGCCGTCGGGCAGCGCGGCACACACGTCGTCAAGCAAACCGAGTTCGTCCGCAAGATCACCAACGCCCACCTTCCATTTAAAAACGCGAAACCCCGCCTCGGCCCTCGACGCGATCTGCGCCAGCACCGCCCGGCCCGCGGGCAGCATCGCCGCCACCGCCAGATGAGCCTGCTTGGGCGCAACTTTGCCGTCCTCGCGATCCTCGCGGGCCACGTTGAGCGCGTTACGTAAACAACCCAGCCGCGCCGGCACCGTATCCAACCGGGTATCGTCCACGTTCGCTCCGAGTTCGCCGCAGGCCGCCTCGATCTCATCCACGGTCTCGCTCCCAAACCAGGGAATCGGCGCGGCCTCGCCATAACCCACTCGGCCCGTGGCATTTTCCAGCCGCACCAGCACTCCTTCCCGCTCCGCCCACGGCCCGTGCGCCGTCCGGACCGGTGCGCGAAACGGCAGGTGGTAGCGGCGGAATTGAAATTGATACTGCATTGGCGGCAAAATGACCGCCCTGATGAAAAACTTAATTGGGCCGGGATGACAGGGAAAAGGGGAGAGGAAAGGTTATGGGTAAGAGGTCATCGGTTAAGGGTTGCATCGGAAGCGCCTGACATAAATCGGGCGGGACTCACCTACCCAACGACTGCCCCTTGGTTTCTATCGGGCCCCTCACCTCTCACCCCTCACCTCTCACCCGGAAAACCTGCGCCGCAGGTTTTCTGTTTGCGCTCCGCCCTCCCGGCCTTACTGCGTTCATGGCAATCATGACAAAGGTTGCCACGACTTCCCGTTCCGCGTCCGCCAAATTGGCCGCAGCTCCTGCGGCAAAAGCCGGCTTGTCCGCCAAAGCCTTGGCACCCGCGGACGCTGAGTTCTACCTGCCGGCCGACGCGTTTTTCCGCGCCAGCATTCCCACGGCCCTGACCTTCGACGATGTGTCGCTGGCGACGCTTTACTCGGAGATCCTTCCGAAGGAAGCCAACACCGCCACTGCGCTCTCCGACGCTCTCCGGCTGCAGATTCCCGTCATCTCGTCGGACATGGATACTGTCACTGAGTCGCGCATGGCCATCGCCATGGCGCTCAACGGCGGGCTCGGCCTCATCCATTACAACATGCCGCCCAAGGAGCAGGTGAAGGAGGTCGCCCGGGTCAAACGCCACATCCACGGTCTGATCCAGGATCCCATCACTGTCACTCCCGACCAGCTGATCGGCGACGTGATGACCATGATCGAAGCCAAACGCTTCGCGTTCTCCACCTTCCCCGTCGTGGACGCTGCGGGAAAACTCGCCGGGCTGCTCTCGGGCAACGTCGTCAAGGATCGCTACAAGACCAAGAAAGTCACCGAGGTGATGACCCCGCGCGCGCAGCTCATCACGGTGCAGGAGCGCGATGTCGCCAAGGATCCGATCAAGGCCGCCGACAATTTTTTCTCCTCCCATGTCGGCCTCAACAAAATGCTCGTGGTCGATCCCGCCGGCCATCTCCGCGGCCTCGTCACCATTTCCGACGTCGAGAAAATCACCGGTGAGGCCAAATCCCACAACAAGCCGGCCCGCGACTCCCAGTTCCGTCTGGTCGTCGGTGCCGCCCTCTCCCCTGTGCGCAAGCCCGATGGCTCGCTCGACCGCGAGACGATCGTCACGCACGTCGGCCACCTGGTGGACGAGCACATCGACACCATCGCCATCTCCTCGGCTCACGGGCACACCACCAGCATGGGCGAGGTCGTGAAAATCGTCCGCGACGCGTTCCCGGATCTCACGCTCATCGCGGGCAACGTCACGAGCGCCTCGGGCGTGGCGTTCCTCGCGGACTGCGGAGCCAACGCCATCAAGATCGGCCAAGGCCCCGGTTCCATCTGTACCACGCGGGTGGTCGCGGGCGTGGGCATTCCCCAGCTTACCGCGCTCTACGTCGCCGGCGCCGCCGCGCGAAAAAAAGGTGTCCGGCTCATCGCCGACGGCGGCATCACCAAGTCGGGCGACATCGTCAAGGCGCTCACCCTCGCCGACGCCGTCATCTGCGGTGGCCTGCTCGCCGGTTGCCGCGAGGCCCCGGGCGAAATCATGGAAATCAGTGGCAAGGTCTACAAACAGTACCGGGGCATGGCCTCGCTCTCCGCGATGAAGGCCGGCAGCGCGGCGCGTTACGGACACGATAAAAACAATCTCACGCGCAAGGTCGCCGCGGAGGGCATCGAGGCTCTTAAGGAAGTTTCCGGCTCCGTCGACGAGGTGCTGGCCAACCTGATCGGCGGTGTTCAATCCGGCATGGGTTATCTCGGCGCCGCCAACCTTTCCGAACTGCGCGCCAAGGCCCGTTACGTTCAGGTCAGCGCCGCCGGTCAGAAGGAAGCTGCGCCGCACGACGTCATCGAGGTTGCAACCCGCAAGGGCTGAGAGGGGGATTGGTTTGCGCTACGGTTCGCCTCACGCGCTTTAGCCATGCGGTTGCCGTGCCTCCGCTCTTCCCCGGCGTCGAATCGCGGGCCTGGCGGAAGTGGTGGATGCGGGTCATTTGAAGGCTGGTTTTCGGACGCCCTCGGCTTACTGTGCTTCATCCAGTGGCGAACGAAGAAGACCTAACTCCTTCCCTGCCCGCGGCGCCGACGGCGACG
>JBDTJA010000241.1:0-10848 GCA_039936075.1 Opitutaceae bacterium
CGGATGGTGCTGAGGCGGTGGGCGACCACGAAGCTGATGCGGCCGGAGAAGATCGTCTCGAGCCCGCGCTGGATGAGCTGCTCGGTCTCGGTGTCGATCGACGACGTGGCCTCGTCCATGACGAAGATCTGCGGATTGGCCAGCAGTGCGCGGGCGAACGACAGGAGCTGGCGCTGGCCGGTGGAGAGGCGGTTGCCGCCTTCGCCAACGGACGAGTCGTAACCCTTTTCCATCTGCGAGATGAACTCGTGGGCGTTGACGAGTTTCGCTGCAGCCTCGACCTCGGCGTCGGTCGCGTCGAGCCGCCCGTAGCGGATGTTCTCGCGCACGGTGCCTTTGAAAAGATGGGGCGTCTGCAGGACAATCCCGAGCGACGACTGCAGCCACGCCAGTGAGCGTTCGCGATAGTCGGTGCCGTTGATCAGGACCTGGCCGGCGACCGACTCGTAGAACCGGCACACGAGGGAGACGATGGTGCTCTTGCCGCCGCCTGAGGGTCCGACGAGAGCGATGGTTTCGCCGGCCCGGACGGTGAGATTGAAATCCTGCAGCACGACGGGACCACTCTCGTAACGGAAGGTCACGTTGCGGAATTCGATCGCCTCGATCCTCCACGGCAGACCGTCGAGGGCGACGGGTGAGGGGAGCGGCACAGAAACGGCCGCGGGTGATGAGTGAGCGGTGATAGGTGAGGGGGCGGGGGAAGAAACGGATTCGGCTTCGTGACGGGCGATCTGCGCTTTAACGGCGTCGGAGTCCTTGATGGCGGGGACGGTCTCGAGGAGGCTCATGACGCGTTCGCCCGCAGCCTGGGCGCCCTGCATTTCGGTGAGCCGCTGGGCCAGCTGGTTGATGGGATTGAAAAACTGACTACCGAAATTCACGAAGGCGACAAGGGTGCCGAGGGTCATCGCGCCGAGGCTGGTAAGGTAGCCGCCGCGCGCGAGCGCGAGGCCGGCGGCGAGGCTGCCGAGGGTGGTGACGATCGGAAAATAGATCGACGTCTGCCGGGCGTTCAACACGGAGGCGTCGAACATCTGCGTCGAGAGCGACTGGAATTCGCCGAGATTTTCCTGCTCGCGCACGAGTGTCTTGGTCGTGCGGACGCCCTGGATGGACTCATTGTAGCTGGCGGTGATCTGGGAGTTGAACTTCCGGATTTCCCGCGAGCTCAGGAGCATCTTGCGTTGGAAATACTTGGAGATGAGCGCCAGCGGCGGGACGACCCCGATCACGATGAGACCCAGATGCCAGTTCATGTAGAGCAGGCTGACCGCGATCATGGTGACGTAGGTGAGGCCCCAGGTGATATCGAGCAGGCCCCAGCCGATGACGCGGGCGAGCCGGTCACAGTCGCTGGTGAGACGGGAGATGAGCCAGCCGACGGGACGGGTGTCGAAGAAGCTGAATTCCAATTCCTGCAGCTTGTCGAACGAGTCGCGCCGGATGTCGTGGGCCAGACGATGCGACAGGCTGCCAGCCAGCCAGATGAAGGTCCAGACGCAGCCGCAGAAAACGAATGTCACGATCGAGTAGCCCGCAATGTAGCGGCCGAATGGAGCGTTGGCGCCGTGGAGCACGACGCCGTCAATCACCCAGCGGGTGATCTGGACAAAGGTGGCATCGCAGACGGCGAGGATCACCGCCGCGGCGAGCAGGGGGAAAAGTAGGCGCTTGAAGCACAGGGCGCGGCGAAAAATCTTCCACCACAGCCCGGTGTCGAGCTTGGCCTGGAATTCGTCTTCCTGGTGAAATGGGGCAGACATGGGTTAGGCGGGCTTGAGTTCGTTTTTGAAGTCCGACTCGACGTTGGTCTGGATCTGCCAGAGCCGGCGGTAGAGCCCCTCCTGTTGCGACAGCTCGGCATGGGTGCCGGTCTGGATGATGCGGCCGTGGTCGAGCACGATCACGCGGTCGGCGTGGGCGAGCGTCGAGAGGCGGTGCGCGATGACGAGTGTCGTGGCCTTGCCGCGGCGTTCCTGCAGCGCGTTGAGAATGAGAGACTCGGTCTCGGCATCGATGGCACTCATGGCGTCATCGAGAATGAGGAGGGGCGGCCGCTTCAACACAGCCCGGGCGATGGCGACGCGCTGGCGTTGGCCGCCGGACAGGGTGATCCCGCGTTCGCCGATCAGGGTACTGTAGCCATCGGCGAAAGTGAGAATGGTATCGTGGATGGACGCGGCGCGCGCGGCGGCCTCGATTTCCTCGTCAGGCGCGTCACCGCGGCCGAGGCGGAGATTGTCGCGGAGGGTTTTGGAGAAGAGAAATGGCTCCTGCATGACGACGCCGATCTGCGCGCGGACCCAGGAGCGTGGCAGGGTGGCGAGTTCACGGCCGTCCAACTGAATGGACCCCTCGGTGTAATCGTAGAGCCGCAGCAGCAGGTGCATGAGGGTGCTTTTGCCGGCGCCGGACGGGCCGAGGATGGCGAGGGATTCGCCCGGGTGGACATCGAAGGTGACGCCGTTGAGCGCGCCGCGGCCGGCGACGGCGAGGTGGTCGGTGGCGTGATGGAAATGCAGGTCGCGCACGGCGATGCGGCCGGTGATTCTCTCGGTGGGGCTCTCGGCCCGGCCCGGGCCCGGCAGGGCGTGAGCGGCGGAAATTGCAGTCGCCGACGCAGTGGGTTCGCTCTCGCGCGCGATGGAAAGGATTTCGCGGATGCGCGTGAGGGCGACCGAGGTTTTGCCGAGGTCGGTCAGGATGCGGCCCATCTGGCGGACCGGCCAGAGCATGATGCCGAGGTAGGAGAGGAACGCGAAGAGCAGGCCGACGGTGATCTTGCCCGCGACGATCCAATGAGCGCCAACGATGAGCGTGAGGCCGAGCTGGCCGAGGGCGACGACGTCGCTGATGGACCAGTACCACGACATGAGCAGCATGAGCCGCAGGCTCTTGTCGCGATAGCGGGCGTTGGGCTCGGCGAATTTCTTGCGCTCGAACTCCTGGCGCGCGAAGGCGCGGACCACGCGGATGCCGGTCAGGTTTTCCTGGATGACGGCGGTGAGGGCGCCCTCGGCCTCGGCGACCTGCTTGAAAACATGTTTTACCTGCCGGAAATAAACGTACGCGTAGATGACGAGGGGCCCGACGAGGGCGAACGAGACCAGCGTCATCGGGACGCTGAGGGACAGGAGCAGGGGCAGGGCGGTGACGGCGAGGAGGCAGGCGTTGCCGATTTCCATCACCTGCGCGGCGAGGAACTGGCGGGCGGTCTCGACGTCGCTGGTGCAGCGCTGCACGAGGTCGCCGGTGTCGGCGCGATCATGATAACGGGCAGGCAGGTGGTTGAGATGATCGAAGAGTTCGTCCTTGAGCCGGCAGGCGATGCCATCGCTGGCGAGTGACGCCAGCCAGCCCTTCAGGTAGCCGAACAGCCCGGCGGAGGCGGCGAGCAGCACCATGGCGAGCGGGGCCAGCCAGAGATGCGTGCGCAGATACTCCGCGCCACCCAGGAGATGGAGGAATCCGGCGATGAGGAATGGCGTGTCGGCGGCGACGGACTTGCCGGCGACCGCATAATCAATCGTGGCGCTGCCGACCAGCGGCACGCCGTAGTTGAGGACCGTGACGAAAAGCAGACAGCCCAAGGCGCAGCCATAGCGCAGGCGAAACCCGCGCATGAGCGACCAGATGACTTGAGATTGGGAAAACATGGGAAGTGGAAAACCAGGACGTAGAAAAACCCGCTCGGGAGGGAGCGGGCTGGCGGAAACCGGAGGTTCCGAAAAGCCCGCTCAGTGCGGCGGGCTGGAACTCGACTCAGAGGGTCGAGAGGCCCGCGGGCGCGACGAGGGAAATCATGGGATAGTCGGCGCGGGTCAACATGGGGTACGGGGTTCGGTGCGGAGAAAAGGACTGAGGCCGGCGGCTGGCAAGCGCGTTTTGGGAAAACCTACCCGCGGATGGCACGGATTCGAACCGGTTTTTTGCCCGCGAATGGGCGCAAATTAACGCGAATCAGGCGGTCCGGTTAACTAGTCTTTCCTGCGTTGCGTTAATTTGCGTCCATTCGTGGGTCACCGCCTGCAGGATTGAGCGTGATCGTGACGGGGCGTTTCAGGCCGGCGTTGCGTCGGTGGGGCGGAAGTCGAAACTATTTTCTAAGAAACCAACCCGGCTGCCGTCTAACCCCCCAGAACCTCATGTCCACCGACCTCCCGAACCCTCGGGCCCAGACGCATGAAACCACCGGATTTCTGGAACGCACCTTCCTGGAGCAATCGGCTCCGCTCACCCGTTACGCCGCGCGTCTGCTGCATGACCCGGAACGGGCGCGCGATGTCGTCCAAGACACGTTCGTCAAGTTCATGGCGCAGCCCGCTGCCGACGTGGAAGGTCACGCGGTGGAATGGCTTTTCACGGTGTGCCGCAACCGCGCGCTCGACGTCATGCGCAAGGAGAACCGCATGAGACGCTTCGAGGAAGGCGAGATGGAGCGGGCAAGCACCGCGGATCCCCGGCCAGGTCGGACGCTCGAGGCGGCGGAGACGCACGCTTCCGTCCTCAAGCTGATTGACCGGCTCCCGTCGAACCAGCAGGAGGTCGTGCGGCTGAAGTTTCAGAATGGTTTCAGCTACAAGGAAATCGCGCGGATCACCGAGCTCTCGGTGACGAATGTCGGTTTTCTCATCCACACCGCAGTGTCGAACCTGCGCCGCGAATTCGCGGCTGAGCAGCCCTAAGTCCCATGAGCAATCTCCCTTTTATTTCACCTGATGATCCCCGGTTGACCGCTTTCGCCCTCGGCGAGCTGGAGGGCGAGGATCTCGCCGCGGTCGAGGCCGCGCTGCGGGACAACCCCGCGGCGCGTGCCGCCGTGGACGAAATCCGCGCGATGGCTGGGCAGATGGAATCCGCACTGAGTACCGAACCGATGGAAGCACACGCGCCGGTGGTCCGGGCAAAGTCCTACGCCAAAAGAGGAAAGCTGCTGAGCTTTCCTCAACTCTATTACCTGGCCGGAGGCATGGCCGCAGCGGCGTTTGCGATCGTGCTGGTGCGCCACGAGACGCACATGGCGCCACAAAAACACGTGTACGCCGAATTGAGATTGGATGCGCCGGCGCCGGAAACCGTAGCGGATGCGGTGGTCAATGCCCCGGCGGCCGAGACTCTGGCGACGGCTGAGATGGCGATGCCAGCGCGGCAGGCGAACCGTGATACAGCCGTGGCGGAGGTGAATCTGCCGATCCCTCCAGCGCAGGCACCTTACTATCCGGCGTCATCCGACCGCCTTAAGGAACTGTCGCAGGTCTCGGGTCTGGGCACAGTGAACCAGAGCTACGCCAAGAATGAACCGAAGGCCGCCGACGCTAAGTCAGCGGGCAAGCTGACGCCCGTGGGCGTCGCGACGAAAACGGGAAAAGCTAAGACGCCACTCATCATTGGTGGCGTCTCCCTGGCTTCCATGCCCAACGAGGCGGCGCCGGCCGCGTCAGGGTCAGCGCACGCCGACTCAGCTTTCACCCGGAAGAGCGCAGCCGCCGGCGGCACTTTGGCCCACGAGAATGAGGTGGCGATGATTTCCCATTCCCAAGTCGCGGCCCAAAAGGATGATGGTTACCTAAATCCCAATGCAGCGACCGCCACGCGAATCGGCATGGAAGTGCAGCGTACGCCATCTGAGATGAAAATTAGATCGGCCGAATTCCTCGCTGAAACGAAGCATCAGACACCCATCAACGTCGCTCCCTATTCCAGGGCCAGCTCGAGCGAGGCGCCCGATGGATTTTTGAGCGAGCGCACGGCCAGGAACAAAACAGAATTCAACACCGAGAACTACGCCTACCAACGCGATAATGACTTCCTGAGCGCGGCGGAGAATCCGCTCTCCACCTTTTCCGTCGATGTCGACACGGCCAGTTATGCCAATGTGCGGCGGTTCCTGAATGCGGGCCAGCTCCCGCCACCGGATGCAGTGCGCATCGAAGAGCTGGTGAACTATTTCCCGTATCACTACGCCCCGCCCCCGGCGGACAAGCCCAACAAGGATGCCCAGCTGGATCCGTTCGCGGCCTCGATGGAGGTCGCCGACGCGCCTTGGGCTCCGGGTCACCGGTTGGTGCGCATCGGACTCAAGGGACGCGAGGTGTCCTTGGCGGAGCGAGCGCCGGCAAACCTGGTTTTTCTGCTGGATGTCTCGGGCTCGATGAACGAGCCCAACAAACTCCCGCTGGTGAAGGAGTCGCTGCGGCTGCTCATCAGCAAGCTGCGGCCGGATGACCGGGTGGCGATCGTGGTGTATGCCGGCGCGAGCGGTCTGGCGCTGCCGTCCACGCCGGTGGCGAAGTCGGCTGAGATCATCGGGGCGCTTGAGGCGCTGACTCCGGGCGGATCGACCAACGGCGCGATGGGCATTCAGCTGGCGTACGATATCGCGAAGGCGAACTTTGTGACGGGCGGGCTCAATCGCGTGATCCTCTGCACGGATGGCGACTTCAATGTCGGCGTGACGGGCGAAGGCGATCTCACGCGGCTGATCGAGGAGAAGGCAAAGTCGGGGGTGTTTCTGACGGTGCTCGGCTTCGGGATGGGCGACTACAAGGACTCCATGCTCGAGAAACTGGCCGATAAGGGGAACGGAAACTACGGCTATATCGATTCGCGTCGAGAGGCCGAGAAATTGCTCGTCGAGCAGGTCAACGGCACGCTGCTGACAATCGCGAAGGACGTGAAATTGCAGGTCGAATTCAACCCTGCGCAGGTCGCGAGTTACCGCCTGATCGGCTACGAGAATCGCCTGCTAAAGAAGGAAGATTTCAACAACGACGCGGTCGATGCGGGTGAGATCGGGGCGGGTCACACGGTGACGGCGTTGTACGAGGTCGTTCCGACCTCGCGGGTGAGGGGCGAGGGGTCAGAGGTAATGGGCCTACCGGCGGTGGACGAGCTGAAGTATCGGAAGGCGGAAGGTTATGACGATCGGGCGGTGATGAAAGACTCCAATCGGTCGGACTGGCCTTCGCGCGAGCTGCTCACGCTCAAGGTGCGTTTCAAGGAGCCGACGGGCACGGTCAGCCGGAAGTTAGTGTTTCCGTTGACGGATTCGGGAGCGGCCTTCGCGACCGCGAGTGCGGACTTCAAGTTCGCGGCGGCGGTCGCGGAGTTCGGGATGATCCTGCGTGACTCGCCGCACAAAGGCACTGCCACGCTGGCGGATGTGCTCGTTTGGGCGCAGGCCGGCACCGACAGCGATGCGGGCGGTTACCGCGAGGAGTTCATTGAGCTCGTCTAAGGCGCAGACGCTGATGCGGTGAGAATTTAACTGCGAAGAACGCGAATCAGACGCGAAGGGAACGGTTTTCGAACTCTGGCGGATGGCCGCAAAGAGGCACAAAAAGCGCAATAATGCCGGATGGAATTTGGTTCACTGGGGCGCATTAAAAAGGGTGTAGCCACGAGCGTGAGCGAGTGGAGGGAGCCGGCCGCGCGCTCACGCTCGTAGCTACTTCCGGTCCTTCGGCTATGACTTCTTTGAAACGGCTCTAGAGGGAGGCCGGCGGGGCGAATCGGGAGAGGCTGCGGTATTTTTCAGGTCGTGCGCCTCTTGCGCCCTTCGCGGTTAACGATCTAGAAAGGTTGAGCCGACTGCCCCATGACGCTTGAGTTGCTGTCTCCCAAGCCAACGCGTTGGGCGCAACGCGTTCCACCTTCAGGCGCGCTTGCGGCGGCGGAGGGTGGGGAAGAGGACAGCGCCGAGGCCGAGGCTCAACAACGCGTACGTTGAGGGCTCGGGGACGGGGGAGAAATTAAGGAAAAGATCATTACCCACGGTGTTCACGTAAAAGCCGCCAATGCCGAAGTTGTTGGTGAAACCGGCGGTATCAATCACGACATTCGCGGGATCAAATCCCGTCAGGCTGTCACTGTGAGCGATAAGCCACGTATAACCGCTGGTGTTGTTGAAATCGGAAACATCGTTTCCCTGATTCCCGTAGGTATCGAAGGAGTGGAGGCTGATCGTGAAGGGGTTTCCGAGGGTGGCGTTGAAGACGAGGCCGCCCGTGACATCGATCGTGCCGTAGCCGACGCCGCGCGCGGCCGCGGCGCTCTCCATATTGACGTTGAAAGTGCCGCTCGGGGCCATCGTGACACCGCCGGAGAAGGTCATGAGCCCCACGGGATCGCCGGGTGATACCACCGCATTGGTGCCGATCGTGATGGGGGCGGTGAAGGTGCCGCTGCCCGAGAGCATGCCGCCGCTGGCACCGAAGGCGACGGGGTTGGAGAGCGTGATGCCCGGGATCAAGCTGAGCGTACCGCCGTTCAGGGTGACCAAGCCTTGCAGCGAGGAGTTACTTCCCGCCACGAGCGTGCCGCCCGTGATCGTGGTATTACCGGCATAAGTGTTGTCGCCCTCGAGGGTGAGGGTGGCGCCTCCCGCTTTCACGAGACTGCCGCCACCGATAATAGTGCCGGAGAAGGTGCCGCCGTTGGTCTGGTTGATCGTCAGCGTGCCCGGGCCCAAATCGAGCGTGGTGTCGCTGTAACCGCTCAAGGAGCCCATGGTCGGGTTGTTGGACGTGAAGATGGCATTGCCATGGGAACCGTTGAAGTCGTCGAGCACCAAGTCACCCGTTCCCGCCGAGGTATCGGCACCGAAGATCAGCGTGCCATTACGGACGTCCATCCGGCCGTCGAAGTCCGAATTATCTCCGCTCAGGGTGACCGTGTTGGCATCGATTTTATTAAACCCGCTGTTATAGTCCGTGAAACTGCCCGACAGCGTAAAGTCGTTGGCTCCGCCGAGGTAAAATTCCTGGGTGGAATAAAAATAGATCGGGTTGGCGATGTTCAAACCGGGCGCATTGGTCGTGAGACCGGCGGGCTGGTTAAAGACGTAATTGATGTTGATGGTGAGCAGACCGGTGCCCAGCGCACTGGCGTTGCCGAGGATGAGCTTCCCAGACTGCAAGGTAGTCCCACCGGAATAACTGTTCGCCGCCGCGAGTGTGACGCTCGGGCTGAACACCGTGCCCGGCGGGGCGATGCTCGCGATGTCGGAACCAGCCATGCCGATAACGACGCTATTCGCGCCGGACAGCGTGCTGGCGATGGTCAGCTGGCCATCGCGGAATCCGGTGAAGCGATACTCGCTGCCGGAGGGCGTGATGACTCCCGTGAAAGTGACATTGGTGGCCGTGCCGAGAAAGGCGTTGCCGGAATCAAACGTGGAAAAGTCGATGTCCTCGGCGATCGTCCGGCCGTTGACCGGAAAATCGGCGTCGAACCCTACCACGCCGTAAGTCTGCGACGTGTCGAAATGGCCGAAATAGGTGGGGACATCGAGTCCCGCGCTTTCGGTCTGGCCGATATAGCCTTTTTGATCCGCGTAGATGGTCCCTCCGATGGGGAGCGCATTCGCCGAGCTAAAAATGATGCCGCCGGCGATCGCCTGGGTCACACCAGCGTAGTCGTTGTTGCCGTGGAGATAGAGGAGGAGTCCGTTGTCCGCCGTGACGTTACCCGTCCCGGTGAGGTTGGAGTTGACGGTCAGGATGCCGCGGCCACCGAAGAGATAATCGCTGCCTTGGGGTGTGATGGTGCCGTCGAAGACGGCCGAGGTCATGGTGCCGAGGCGGACCGCGGCGTCGAAGCCGGTGAGATCGATCGGCTCGGAGAAGACCTGGGGACTATTGATATTCGGTGAATCAAAACCGATGGTCCCGAAGGTGTTGGCCGGGTCGAACCGGTTGATGAACCCCGCTTGGATTCCGGTGGTGACTTCCGAGCCAATGTAGCTGTCGCTATCTGTTTGCAGGGTGCCCACGGCCGGGACGGCGCTGGCGAAGATGAGGCGAGCTCCTTCGTTCGCGTGGGTGCCACCCGTGTAGGTGCTCGTGCCCGTGAAGCGGGTGAGCGCATCGCCGACGAAGGCAAAAGTGGTTAACGGATCGGTTTCGGCGACATTGCCCAAGGTCAGGATACCGTCGCCGATCACCTGCATCGTGACCGTGCCCACGCCGGCTTGGGCCGTGGTGGTGCCGGCGATCGTGATGGAACCCAGCCCGTCCGGAGCGCCGATAGAAACCGAGTCCGACAGGCTGACATTGTTGTTCAGCACCGTGATGTGGCTGTCGTTGTAATAGTCCACGCCGATGAGTGTGCCACCGTCCAGCATCAGCAGACCGGTGCCGAGCGCACCGTCACCATGCACGTAGAGATTACCCTGCTGCAGATCGACGGATCCGCTGAACGTGTTGCCGGCATGGTCGAAAAACACGTTGTTGAGGCCCACTTTGACGATATCGCCGGGGCCATCGATCTGGCTGAATAAATAAATGTCCGCGCCGTTTTGTTCGGTGAAGAGTCCCCCGGTGGTGATCCGATGGGTCCCGGGCGCCAAGGTTATCGACACGCCAATCAGCATGCCATATTGCGACCCCTGCTGGGTCGTAAGGTCGCCCGTGAGGGTGAGCTGGCCGCTTCCAGTCAGGTTGTAGGAACCGGCGCCGGAAGTGAGCGTGATAGAGTGAACGGAAAACGCGCCGTCGAACGCGGGCGCGAAGTCCGATGCGGACGTGAAGTTGATGTCGTCCAGTCCGGACACACCCGAGGGCGCGACACCGCCGACCCAATTGCCCCCGGAGGTGATAAGATTATCTCCGGCCTGGCCGTTCCACACGAACTGCGCACGGCTGTTCGTTACGCTGGCCACCAAAAAAGTCAGGACAAGAAGCAGACGCGGGGTTTTCACGAAGCGCCGACGTTGCTGCGAGTCATTTGCGTCAGCAAGGTCAAAGGCCGCCCCATATCAAAGATGATCTTACGCACGCAGGCGCGGCGGCGGCGGCGACGGTAACGCACCAGCAGCCTAGTCAGCCGAATCCAAGCAAGGCGAAG
>JBDTJA010000242.1:0-5810 GCA_039936075.1 Opitutaceae bacterium
TTTACCGCCAGGCTATGCACTAGCTGGTGCCGTTCTTGTGATGGCGGGATGTGCTTCTTCCCAAACTGCCCGTATCCAGGAAAAGTCTGCCGTCTTCCAAGACCTCACGCCCAAGGAGCAGAAGCAAATTCTGGCTGGGAAGGTCAAGGTGGGTTTCACGACTGACATGGTTTACCTTTCTCTCGGCAAACCTTCCGTTGTGAACAATATAAATGAGCCCGGGGCAGTGACGCAGGAATGGGTCTACAATAGGTACGTCAGCGATTCACCGAGGCTTGTCACCGGTGTCGTGACGACGATTCCGACCTACCTTCCTAACTTATTCCAGCCGACCCGAGCCGCTCCCGGGGCGACGGAGACTAGAGCGCACGAAGACAACATAGGGGCCAGTACTGACGTAGTCTACACCCTGCAGATCCGTTTTCAGTTCGGCAAAGTCGTCTGGATGAAACTGACTTGAGGAACCGACTGGTTCCGCACATGGACCATCTTAAACGTAAGGCAAAATGATCCTTCAATACGGAATTTATCCCATTTATCTCTCCATCGCACTGATCGCGATTGCTTCTGCGCGGATTTGGATTCGAGAGCGTTCATTGTGCAGTCTCTTGATGACGGTTGGCGCTTTGATTCATCTCGCTGCCGTCATTTTGATGGTGATAGCCGGATCTGGCATCGCGAACCGGATTCTTGTTCCGGTTGGTTTGGTGCTGTTTAGTGTCAGCTTTCCAGTGTGGGCTTTCAGGAAGACTGAGAAAGTGAAGGCCTAACCGTCCACCACACAGAGGAAGGAAAACGACCGTCACGGTTTGGCATGGATCACCTCACCACTGACTAATTCAGTTCTCAAATTCCAACGTAACGAGACTCAGAATGCGCAAGCTACGACGGCGTTTCCAACGAGTCTCAAAATCCGTCGCCATCAAAAGCGTGTGGGTTCGACCCTCGGGCACCATTTTTTGGCAGAGTACGTGACGTGAGCGTCTCCTGCTTCAAACGTCAGGGACTAACCGTTTTAAGACCAATCACTTGATCTCCGTTGTCAGGGTCTGGCGGACCCAGCTTCGGAGAAGATCCTTTTCGTAATAGAGCGGGTCGCTCCGGCCCATTGGGGTCCAACGTTGGAAACCCAGATCCGTCAGCGTTACGTCGCCATGGTCGATCACCTTGCCGTTGGCTCCCGTGTGCACGAACCTGAAAACGAGGCGCGGCGGGTAGATTTGTTTTATGATGCGCACGTCGTCCATGTCCGGCCCGCGCCATGGCTCGTAATCGCCGGCGAGATCCACGTCGGTGAACGTCATCGAGAATTTTTCGCCCTCGTGCAACCGTCCGCGGATGTCACGCTGGAGAAACGCGGCCAGATCGTTGAGGATCCACGCGGCGGTGTCGTGGAAACTGCCATCGCGCGCGTCCGTGAATTTTTCCGGATGGTCGAACGTGACTGTCACCCGGCCATCCGCGGGATCGAATGCCGGCACGCTGGACAGCGACGCGCAGCCGGCAAACAGGACCGCCGCGAACGCGACGGGCAGGAGAAAGCGTGACGTTTTCACGACGCCTTGGGGGACTCTGGGATCAGCTTTTGGGCGCGAAGCTTGGCCCTGACCACCTTGGTAACTTGGGCGACGAGATCTTCCACATTTTCAGGATTGGTGGTCTTCGTGACGCCGGACCAGATGAGCGACTCATCCTTGGCGTCGTAGATGTTTGTCTCGATGCTGACGACGCGGTCCGTGCGAATGGAGCCCGGATCATAAAAATACGGCGACAGGCCATAGGGTCGGTTATAGTAACCATAGAAGGAACGGTACGGCATCGGCATCGGCGTGCCGGCGACATACGTTACTTCGTTGGCGTCGGAGACCAGGCGCATGATGATGATGCCGTCTACGCCCGAGGATTTGATCAGGGCCGCGAGCTTGGTGCGGTCCTTGGCGTCCGCGCGGTTGGGAAGCAGTTCGTAGCTCGTGACGACCGGCACGGTGGTGATTTGGGCCTTCATTGCGTCCTCCGTCATACGCCGGAGCGAATCGACGGGCGAGGCGGCCACCACCAAGACCTTGGTGAAGTGGATGCTGTCCACTGCGGGAGCTTTCCAGGAACTCTCCAGCGTGGTGGAATTACAAGCCGCGAGGAGCAGGCAGCCCGCGGCCAGGGCCGGAGCAAGGAAAGAGCGGAGGGGTTGGGTTTTCATAAGAAAGAGGAGATGCAGGACGAAGTAGCCAAGCCCGGGGTATCCAGCAGGTAGGCGCTGTGACTCGCGCTGACAGCAGAAAAGTGGCTCAGTGCCGTCGAAGTGAACCGCATCTACCAAGCATAGCCGGGCGCGGGCCTGTCCAAAGGCGCGACTTGGCTCCAGGAATAGGGACTCGTTGGGTTCTCGGCAACGACCCCTGCTGGACCGGAGCTAATCGTGCCTGCGTCTGCGTGAACATCCCAACGCGTTGGCCTCTTAGTGGAAGCAGGCAACTATCCCATGCTTTATCTTTTACTTTCTGGTTTGATCGGCAGGCGCCACGCAAAGGGTAAGGCATCAAGTGGCGCCCGGATCACCCTTTCCGGAAGGCCTTTGTTTTCCGGGGCTGATCAACCGGCAGGGAAAGAAAACTTCGTGAATTGAGGTGGATATATGGTGCGATTGGGACAGAAAGCGGAGGTCATTTAATGTCGCTTCCTTCCGCCTAACTCATGCCTCCACCCGTCATCTGGCAGCAGCGCTGGCATCCCCTCCGTGAGGAGTGGGTGCTTTACACCTCGCATCGCGGGGGACGGCCGTGGGTGGGCGATACGCATAAGTCGGCGGAGGTGACGCCACCGCATTTTGACCCGACCTGCGCGCTGTGCCCGGGCGGGAAGCGCCTGCAGGGCGAGAACCCAAATTACGCTGGGGTCTATGGATTTACCAACGACCTGCCGTGTTTTTCGGCGGATGCGCCCGCGCCGGCGAAGGGTGATGACGTTTATCAGACGCGGCCCGCCTCTGGCACCGCCGAGGTCGTATGCTACAGCCCGGATCACGCGAAGACCTTCGTGGATTTGACCGATGCGGAATGTGGCGCGGTCGTGGATTACTGGGCCGCGCGCACGGTTGCGCTCAGTGCGCGGGCGGACGTGAGCCATGTGCTGATTTTCGAAAACAAAGGCTCGCTCGTCGGCACGTCGAACCCGCACCCCCACTGCCAGATCTACGCGGGTAACCTCATCTACGGTTACACGGCGGCGGAAGTGAAAAGTTCGCGGGCGTTTTTCAACCGCACCGGCAAGTATCTCGGTCAGGACATCCTGGCGCGGGAGCTGGCCGGACCGCGCGTGGTCGCGCAGAACGACGCGTGGCTGGCCTGCGTGCCGTGGTTCGCGCGGTACGCTTACGAGGTCATTATTCTGCCGAAGCGTCAGGTTGCGTCGCTCCTCGACTTGACGGCTGCAGAACGCGCATCGCTCGGGTTGATGATTCGCGAGGTCGCCACGCGTTACGACAACCTTTGGCGGATGCCGATGCCTTACGTGATGGCAGTGCACCAGGCGCCGGCGGATGGGCAGGATTATTCGGCGTACCCGTTCCACCTCGAATTCCACCCGCCCCTCCGCAAGCCCGACACGCTGAAATACCTCGCCGGCCCCGAAATCGGCGGCGGCTCGATGACGAACGAGTCCGATCCCGACGTGAAAGCAGCGGAGTTACGGGCGGTGTCGAGGGTGCATTATCGCAAGGATGCGGAAAAATAACCATGATCTCAGGCAGTTTCACCGCGAAGAACGCAAAGATCGCGAAGATGAAACTGGAAGAAATTGGCAAGGTGGTGATGGATTCGGATTTCGCGGTGCATCGCGAGCTGGGCCCCGGATTGTTGGAGTCGGCTTACGAACATTGCCTGGCTTTTGAGTTGGTGCGGCGGCGAATCAAGGTTGAGTGCCAAAAGGAGCTCCCGCTCATTTACCGAGGCGTGAAAGTCGATGCGGGTTACAGGATCGATCTGCTGATCGAGCAACAGATCGTGGTGGAACTTAAGGCGATTGAGCGGATTGAGCCGATTCACAAGGCTCAGCTGATTTCTTACTTAAAATTGTCGGGACTCCATCTGGGTTTTCTCATCAACTTCAATACCCGTATGCTCCGCGACGGTCTCCATCGCTTGGTCTACCAACTTCCTAACTCATCTTAGCGCTCTTTGCGTCCTTTGCGGTGAAACCCAATCTTAACGAAGCCCGTAAGCTGCTCTGTGCGTTGCAAATGGAGTTGCGCGACACGCTCATCGCGGCGCGGGTGAAGAGCGGGAAGTCGTTCGCGAAGATCGCGGGCGTGACCGCGGCAGACACGATTTATCAGGTGGACAAGATTTCCGAGGCGGCGATCTTTGCCTGGTTCGAGCGGCACTGGCCGCGCGCGTGGCCGGTCGAGCTGGTGATGGAGGGCGTGGAGGATGGCGACGAAGTGACATTTCCGCGGGGCACGCCGGTCAATAAGACCATTTTCAAGTGCATCCTCGATCCCATCGATGGCACCCGGAATTTGATGTACGACAAGCGTTCAGCGTGGGCGCTGGCGGCGCTCGCACCCCAGCGCGGAGCGAAGACGCACTTGGGCGATATTGTCGTCGCCGCAATGACGGAACTGCCCACCAGCAAGCAATGGCGTGGCGACCAGCTCAGCGCGGTGCGGGGACGCGGCGTGGTGGCGGAGATGCATAATCTGCTCACTCGAAAGCGGCAGCCGCTGCCGCTGCGACCGTCGCAGGCGAAGAATTTTGAGCATGGGTTCGCGTCGATCGCGCGGTTCTTTCCGGAGGGTAAGGCGTTGCTGGCCACGCTGGAGGAAGCGTTGTGGAAGAAGCTTGGCGTGCACGAGAAGAACGGCGGGCAGCTGGTGTTTGACGATCAGTACATTTCCACGGGCGGACAGATTTATGAACTTGTGATTGGCCACGACCGCATGCTCGGCGACCTGCGGCCAATGGCCTATGCGAAGCTGAAACTCGGCAGCGCGTCGCTCTGCTGCCATCCCTACGACATCTGCACCGCGCTCATTTTGCAGGAAGCGGGCGGGATCGTGGAGGCGCCGGACGGGAAACCGCTGCGGGCGTTGCTCAATACGACTGCGCCGGTGGCGTGGATGGGTTATGCGAACCCCACTCTCGCGCGCACGGTGCGGCCGATATTGCGAGGGTTGATGAAGAAATATTTCTGAGAGTTGGCCGCGAATCTCACGAAAGGACGCGGAGCCAAGTCCCGGTTTTTTTTAACGACGGATCTCACAGATGGATATGAATCTAGATTTTGAACCGCGAATGAACGCGAAGGAACACGAGCCCCGTGCCGACTTGGCCGGGCCTCGTACGGATTCGAATAAATTAGCGTTATTCGCGGGGAAAGGGTCGAAGTGAAGACCGTGATCGGCGAGGCTCCGGGGCGGTTGGATTTTTTGGGCGGCGTGGCGGACTACAGTGGAGCGCTGGTGCTGGAGATGCCGTTGCGGCTGACGACCCGGGTGACGTTGACGGAACATGTAGCCCAGGAGTTCGTTTTTGTCAGTGCGCAGGAAGGCCGGTGTGTCGTGGCGGCGGGTACGCCGCCCGGGACGGTGCCGAAGTGGGCGCGCTATCCCTACGGCTGCTTTTTGCTCTTTGGTCAGGAACACAGCTGGCAACCGCGCGCGGGATTGAAGTTTGCGATTCGGTCGCGCGTGCCGACCTCGATGGGTGTGAGCAGCAGTGCGGCGCTCGAGGTGGCCACGCTGCGGGCACTGGAAAAATTTTCTGGACGCAAATTCGCCGGGACCGGTCTGGCCCGGCTCGCGCAGCGGGCGGAGA
>JBDTJA010000243.1:0-3029 GCA_039936075.1 Opitutaceae bacterium
CACTCTGGCGGCGGCGGGAGGATTCGCGGAGTCACTGGTTGAATTGTTCAGTGGGTCCACCTTCTCGCCCCTGTTCCGCAGGTGCTGTCACTTGACTGTTCGGGCGGTGGTGTCACTTGGCCCGTTAAGCCCGACCAACCATGAGCGGATGGATTGCCAAAATCGGCGGCGGGAAGCCGCAGCGACGTTTACTTGGTGGCCGGGCCGCCGTCGCTGTTCCAACCGAAATCCGACGGACGGTAATAGGTCCGGTTGGTTTCCTTCGTGATATAATCTGAGGCGACCGAATCGCCACTGTTCTTCGCGTTCCTGGCCTCATCCTTAAGATCGGAAATGTCACCGAGACGCTGCTTTTCCTCGTACATGAACAGGGCGGTGGGATCGTTCAATCCGCCGATGTTGCCGATCTTGAGCCCGGCATGTCTCTTCAGGGCCATGGCGGTAAGCTCGGACTTGGTGTGGAGGTCGCGCTCGCGGAAAATCGGCGGCTTGGGCTCCTTCACGACGTATTTTTGCAGGCGGATGATCTTGTTCTTGGGTTTGTCGGTTTCGCGAAGATCAACCTGCTCCTCCTCGGGTTTGGGCTCGGGCCGCTTCGGCGGCGGATTGTATTTGGGCATCCCGGAAGCGAACGTGGCAGCCACTTCACTCGACATGACGCGATCATGTTTGGGCTGATTTAAGGCCGCGGGTCGCGGGGCTTCGGGCTCGGTTGCGGGCTCAGTTTTTACCGGCTCCGCGCCGGAAACTCCGGCCGGTTCTGCCACGGTTGCGGGTGAAGTCTGGGCCCGGACGGAAACGGCGAGACCAAGCGCGAAAAATGCCGTGATCAACGCGGAGGGACGGAGGGAGTTTGGCATGGCTATGAGGTCAGTTTGGACGCGGCGGGGTTCCATGCAACCCTGAGAAAACCGGTTCACCTTAGGCCGCCAACCTAACGGCATTGCGGGCCTATTTGCCCAGCGGGAGGTTCACACTGGCGCCGGCGCTAGGTGAGTGGCCAGAGCTGGCTTGGCCCCAGCCGTGAACGGTGCTGCAACCGGTTAGCCCGGCCAGGACCAGGCTGGTCGCGAGGACGAGTAGGGCGGAGAAAGGGACGCGGGGGCGCATGGCCCGGTGAGATCAGCTCCGGACCTGGCCGGTTCCCTCGATGACAAACTTATGCGTGCAGAGCTCGCGCAGGCCCATCGGGCCGCGGGCGTGGAGGCGGTCGGTGCTGATGCCGATCTCCGCGCCGTAACCGAATTCAAAGCCATCCGTGAAGCGCGTACTCGCGTTCCAATAAACCGTCGCGCTGTCCACCTCGGCGAGGAAACGATGCGCGGCGGTGTTGTCGGCCGTCACGATCGCGTCGCTGTGATTGGAGCTATCGCGATTGATGGTGAAGATGGCCTCGTCCAGCGAATCCACGACGCGGATGGCGAGGATGTAATCGAGAAACTCAGCCGTGTAGTCGGCCTCCGTCGCGGGAAGGTGCGGGATCGCAGCGGATGCGAGAATCGCCGCGCTGGCGGCGTCGCAGCGGAGTGTGACGTTCTTCGCGACCAGGGCCCGGGCGACGGATGGGAGGAATTTTTCCGCAACGCTCCGGTGAACGAGCAGTTGCTCGGCGGCGTTGCACGCGCTCGGGCGGGAAGCCTTGGCGTTGACAGCGATGGACTCGGCCATGGCGAGGTCGGCGGCGGCGTCCACGTAAACGAAGCACACACCGCGGTAATGCTTGATGACGGGGATGGTGGAATTTTCCGCGACGAACCGGATGAGACTCTCACCGCCGCGCGGGATGATGCAGTGGATGAGCGTGTCGAGCTTGAGCAGGGTGAGGAGTGCGGCGCGATCGGTGGTTGGCACGAGTTGCACGGCGTCAGCCGAGAGCCCGGAGGCCTTGAGCGCTTGGGCGATGAGGACGACGAGGGCGGTGTTGGTGTGGAAGCACTCCTTCCCGCCGCGGAGAATGCAGGCGTTGCCGCTCTTCAGGCACAGGACGGCGCAGTCGATCGTGACGTTGGGCCGCGCCTCATAGATGATGCCGATGACGCCGATCGGGACGCGCAGCCGGCGGATGCGCAGACCGTTGGGGCGGGTAAAATCCTCGAGGACATCGCCGACGGGATCGGGCAGGACGGCGACTTCGCGGACGGAGTCGGCGAGATGCTTGAGCCGGGCGGCGTTGAGCGTAAGCCGGTCGCGGGCGGCGGGCGTCAGGGCCGCAGCCTCGGGCGAAGCGAGATCCTGCGCGTTGGCGGCGAGGAGGGCGGCGTGCGACGCGTCAATCAGGCCGGCCAGTTGGACGAGCGCGGCGTTTTTCGTGGCGGTCGGAACGGTCGCAAGCTTCAGCGACGCCGCGCGGGCGCGCTGTGCGAGAGAAGTGACGAGCTGGACGAGATCGGACATGGGAGAGCGGAATCTCGCACAAGGGCCGCCTGGCGCAAAGGGAAAATCCCGCGGGAGCGTTTCGGAGGGACAGGAAGTGGCACACCCGGAGACCCGTGCCAGGGTGTGCTACGTGAGCTTGGCAACTTGCGCCTTAATCCGCGGCCAGTGCAAGTCGGGGATGGCGGCACCGAGGTGCTGGACCGTCTCGGCGCCGAGGATGGAGCCGATGGCGCCCGCGGTAGGCAGCGCAGCGCCACGCAGATGGCCGTAGAGAAATCCCGCGGCCCAGGAATCGCCGGCGCCAGTGGTGTCCACGATGCGCTCGGCGCGGATGGGCGCGATGCGATGGAGGTCGTTGCCCCGCGCGATCCACGCGCCGTCGCCACCCATTTTCACGGCGGCGATACCGCCGAAGCTGGCGATCTCTCTCGCGAAGTTCTCGTAAGAATCCTGGCGCTGGAACAGCGCGGAAGCCTCGTCCTCGTTGGCGAAAACAATGTCCACGCCCTCGCGCAGCTGCGCGAAGATCCACTCGCGGGCGGCCTTCACCACTTCGAAAGATGCGAGGTCGATGCTGATGGTGCACCCGGCGGCGCGAGCGGTGCTGATGACCTTTTGGGCGAGGGCCGGATTGAAGAGCAGATAGCCTTCGA
>JBDTJA010000244.1:0-3817 GCA_039936075.1 Opitutaceae bacterium
CGTCGTTGAGCAGCTTCTGCACTTCCTCGCGATTCTCGGGACTCATGTTTTTCCGGGTAAAGGGCTCGACGTAGGATTTGTATTTGCCCACCCGCGTGACCTGGATGCCGATGCCAAATTTCTCGAAAGCCCCGGCAAAGAAAATCGGTTCACTCGCGAGTCCGGGCATCACGATCATGCCATACGGATCCAGCACGATCTCGTTGGCCACGGAGGCGAGGTAGTAGTCCTTGCTGTCGGCCAACGTCAGGTAAGCCTTCACCGGCTTGCCTGATGCCCTGAACTCCATGAGCGCGTCCCGCACTTCCTTGAGGACCGCGTAACCCGAGCCGTAGCCCGAGGGCGCAAGCGAGCCGGTCAGGAAGATGCCCTTGACGCGATCATCCTTCGCCGCGGCGCGCAGGGCCCGCGTCACGTTGCGCACTTGGAGAGTCTCGGGCCGGTCTCCGCCGCCCACCAGGGCCGCGAAATCCACCCGGGCCGGCGCGTCGGTGATATTGGCATCCAGGTTGAAGACGATGTAGGAGCCGGCTTGCATCGTCGCCGGCTTGTTCTGGGTACTCATCGCGGCAATTGCGCCGATGAAGCCAATGAACAGCAGCACGCCGCCCCCGGTGAATATGATCAACGCCACGAATGCCCCGAGCATCGAGGTAAAGAAATTCTTCATGTGCGCTAAACCGTAGGTGCTTTCCTAGGTTCCTCCAGTCGAAACGCGTCGAGCGGTTTCAAAGTCGTCCCGAACCGCACCGCGCCGCCATAATTCCGGGTTTTCGACACCGCTTCGGCTAAAGAACGGTTTGCGTGAGCCGTTCTGTTATCCCATGATTGCCGGCATGAGTGAATCCAAGGAACTGCTGACCACCAACCGCAAGGCGCTCACCATTAACCTCGATGGCGCGCGCTATGGGAGCTTCGCGGAGATCGGCGCCGGTCAGGAAGTCGCGCGACACTTCTTCCAGGCCGGCGGGGCATCCGGCACGATCGCCAAAAGCATGTCGGCGTATGACATGGCCTTCAGTGACGCCATTTATGGCAAGGCTCCCCGCTATGTGTCGAGTGACCGGCTGGTCCACATGCTGGACCACGAATACGGCCTGCTCAAGGAGCGCCTGGATGAGCAGCGCGGCGAGCGCACCGAGTTTTTCGCCTTCGGCGACACGGTCGCCACCAAGAATTTCAAGGGCACCAACGAGGCCCACGGTTGGATGGGCATGCGCTTTCAGCGCAATCCCCGCGACGAACCCAGCGACATCATGCTCCACGTCCGCATGTGGGATAAGGAGAACCTCCTCCAGCAGCAGGCCCTCGGCATCATCGGCGTGAATCTTATCTACGGCGCCTTCTATTACCACGCCGACCCCAAGCAGCTCATCCAGTCACTCCTCGACAACCTCACCGCCGATCGGATCGAGGTCGATATGCTCAAGTTCTCCGGTCCCGCCTTCGAAGGCGTCGACAACCGTCTCACCTCCCTCCACCTCGTGCAGTGCGGCCTGACCAACGCGGTGATGTTCGGCCCCGACGGCGGCGTGCTGCAACCGTCCGAGATCCTCCACCGCAAGGCCGTCCTCCTCGAGCGCGGCAGCTTCCGGCCCGTCACGCACGTCAACGTCGACATGCTCCGCTGCGCCTGCGCCCAGTTCGTCCAGGAGCCGCTCGTCAAGGGCAAGGACTTCATCGTGCTCATGGAAATCACCATGCACAACCTGCTGTCCTCCGGCGAACTTGACCCGAAGGACTTCCTGGCGCGCGTGGACCTGCTCGCCGACATCGGGTTCACCGTCCTGATCTCGAACTACTCCGAATATTATCGTCTCACGTCCTATTTCCGTCGCTACACGAACGAGATGATTGGCGTGGCGATGGGCATCAACAACCTCCTCGAGATTTTCAACGAGAAATACTACGAGAACCTCGAGGGCGGCATCCTGGAAAACTTCGGCCGTCTTTTCCGCCAGTCGGTGAAGCTCTACATCTATCCGATGCGGCAAAACGCATTTGATCGCTATCTCTCGGGCGGCAGCGCTCCGGGCAAGTCGGCCGATCCCACCGCCCATCTCGGCACGGATGTGCTCATCACCGCGAAAAACCTCCAGGTCGCCTCGCACCTGCGCAACCTCTACGAGCACTTGCTCGAGAACCATTACCTCGAGTGCATCAGCGGCTTCAACCCCGAGATCCTGGACATCTTTTCCCGCGAGGTCCTCGCGCGCATCAAGGCCCAGGATTCCTCGTGGGAATCCATGGTCCCCGCCCGCGTGGCCACCGCCATCAAGAAGCGCCAACTCTTCGGCTACACCGAGCCCGTCGCCATCCCGGCCGCGAACTGACCGCTGCCGCTGGAGCCCAGCCACCCCTGGGCTGCTGAAACTTAGTGGGTCGGACTCGCGGCCCGATTTCCGCCGGCATCCGGTATCGCTCGGGCTTTACGCCCGACCTCCTCCCTGCCCCCGTCAGGCCGTCAGCTCGCCCTAGAGCGGTTCAACAAAAGTCGTAGCGGGTGCGCGTGTCCTTGCGAGGAGCGGAGCGACCAAGCCATCCAGCTGGATCGCCACGACGCGCTGCGCGCACCTCGCGATGACAAGGGAATCGATGCGGCTACAGTTCAACTTAAACTAGAGCAAGGTGACCCGCCTCCCGAGCTTCAGAAATTCTGGTTCGTATCGGCCCCATCGGCACCATAAGCCTGATACGCCCCAGTTCCGCCTCCTTACTTCTTTCTAGAGTTTTCTTCCCCGTTTGCCTCCTCGATCAATGCGTTTCTACAAGTACCACGCTCTCGGCAACGACTACATTGTCCTCAATCCGGCTGATTTCCCCACATGGAAACCCGCACCGACCGTCGAGCAGATCCGCGTGGTTTGCCACCGCAACTTCGGCGTTGGCTCCGACGGCATCCTTTGGGGTCCGCTCCCCTCACAGCAAAGCGAGTTCGGCCTGCGCATCTTCAACCCCGACGGCTCCGAAGCCGAAAAGTCCGGCAACGGTCTGCGCATTTTCTCCCGCTTTCTCTGGGATCAGGGCCTCGTCAAAAGCCCTTCCTTCACGATCGAAACGCCCGGTGGCCAAGTGAAGACCGTCATCAAGGATGGCGGCAAGCTCCTCACCATCGAGATGGGCAAGGTCAGCTTCGAAAGCACCAAGATCCCCGTCACCGGCGCATCGCGCGAAGTCCTCGGCGAGAAAATCAGGATCCAGGACCGCGAATTCACCTTCAACGCCGCCACGATCGGCAACCCGCACTGCGTGATCGTGCTACCTGAAATCTCCGAGGCTCTCGCCCGCCAATACGGCCCGGATCTCGAATCGCACGCGAACTTCCCGCGCAAAACCAACGTCCAGTTCCTCCGCGTGATGGACCGTCACAACGTCCAGATCGAGATCTGGGAACGCGGCGCCGGCTATACGCTCGCCTCGGGCAGCAGCTCCAGCGCCTCCGCCGCCGTCGCGCACAAGCTCGGCCTGATCGACCGCCGCGTCACCGTCCACATGCCCGGCGGCCAGATCGGCATCGAGATCGGCCCCGACTACTCGATCCTCATGACCGGCACCGTCAACAAAGTCGCCGAAGGCACGATGCACCCCGAGCTGTTCCTGGTGAAAGTCTGACAAGTCGCGAAGGTCGGAAAAGGGGTCGCAGGGGTCGGAAAAGGGGTCGGGGTTTGGGGTTTGGGGATATGCGATCAGATCGGAAGGGAGGAGGGATTGTGAGATCAGATTACCGTGATTTAGGAACGGACGGACGGCCACTCCGAAAACACTTCATGCTTCAAATCCCAAGCCCCAAAACATGAGCACTTTGCTTGAGTCCAGT
>JBDTJA010000245.1:0-2635 GCA_039936075.1 Opitutaceae bacterium
GCGTTGAGTGGCAAATAGCCCGGCGGCGCGTTTGCGATCGCGCGCTGGCCTTCCTGCGAGAACACCAGGCGAAGATACTCCCGCACGAAAGGGTCCCACGATTTTCCCGGTGCTCGCCGGACGTAAATATAGAGGAAACGGTCCAGGGGATATTTTCCGGCGATGATGTCCGCCGGCGTCAGCGACGAAGAATAGCCATCGACGCTGGCGGCCACGTCGATCAATTTCACACCCGGACGCACCAAGTTGCCGGAGGCAAAGCCGATGGCGGCCGGGTCGTCTTGGACCCGGTTGATGACCTCGAGTGATTGGCCATAACCATCGTACTCCGGCGGGAAGGGACGACCGGCCAGATGGTTTTTCAACATCTCCGCCGCGATGCCGGCCGCGGCTTCCTCGAATACCCCACAGGGATGAATCGCCCGCCGGGCCCAAGGTCCTGTCAAACCCAGCTGACCCCAGCTCGTGATGTCACCTCCCGGCGCTCCCGTGGAAAAAATTTGCGCCACCTGTCCGACCGTTAACCGGCTCAGTGGATTCGACGGATTCACGAAAATACCAATCGGCGCCGCCGTATCGCCCGTGGGTTTTTTGGCCCCCGGCGGGAGATTCGCGGCTTCCACCGCGGACTTTCCCCGGGCGTTGAGCGCGCAGTGGGCGACGCGAAACGGCAGCGGTTCCGCTCCGACCACCCACCGGTACGGCACCCGCTCGATCGCCGAAAACTCCGCGCCCATCGGCGCAAACGCGGAGACGCCGTGCATCAGCGCGGGCGCGGCTGTCGCGGTGCCTTTCAGGACCAGATGAAATTTGAAACCCGGATGCGCGGCGACAAACAACGCGTCCACCGCCTGCAACATCTCCGCCATGTCATTGTAGCCCGTGATGGTGATCGTGCCCGTGGCATCCACATACCCCGCATCGGCCGGCACCGCGCAGGGAGCCGGCTCATAGTGCGGCAGCGCAGACAGCGCGTCGGCCACGGGATCGGCCGTCTGGCCGCCATGCGCGACTGTCACCGCAAGCATGACTCCAGCCAGGATTCGGGCGCAACCAGTCAAAGTGGCCCAACGAACCAGACGATCAAAGCGACACGGAGTCATAGTCAATGACACGGGAGCGACCGACGTCAGAGTTTCTCCCGTTGTTTGAGAGCGACTTCCGGCGGGAGCGGGAGGTAGACGCCGTTCTGGCGGACCAGCTCCTGCCCTTCCGCGCTCAGCACATAGTTGAGGAAGTCCTTTACCTTGGCGGACAGCGGACGTCCGGGCTCCTTGTCGAGATAGATGTAAATGCTACGCGTTAGGGGATAGGTGCGATCAGTCAGCGTCGCCTTGCTCGGCGCCACGAAGGGGCCGCCCGCGCGCGCCTGCAGCGCGACCGTCTTGATCCCCGTGATTTGCGGCACTTGGTTCCATTGCGGCATGCCCGCCCACGCGATGCCATATTTGTCCTTCTCCAACTCAGCCAGCATCGATAGCACGCCGCCGGACTCATGCCCCGGGGCGAGGATCTTGGTCCCGTTCTCGACGTATTGCCGATAGTTGCCGTTCCACTTGTTGGCGCCCTGCAACACCTCGATTTCAAAAAAATGCGCCATGCCCCCGGCGGCGTAGCCGTAGGTCTGGATTTCCTTGTCCGCCCACTCGCCCGTCAGGCCCAACTGGCCCCAAGTGCGGATGTTCTTCTCCTTGCCGCGGGCATTTTCGGTTTTCCAGATAAAGCCTTCATAGCCGCCCGTTCTCGCGGCGCCGAAAATCCCATCGAGCTGCTGCATCGTCAGTCGCGAGAGGGGGTTCGCCTTGTTGACAAAAATTATGGGCGCCCACGTGCCGCCCGGTATATCCCACGTGCCGCTTGCGACGGTAATCTCGGTTGGGTTGTAGCCCTTGTACTCGAAGAAACCCAGATAGTCGTTCAGCTCCAGCTCCCGGCCGAAGACCGCGATCTCCGCGGTGCCTTGCTGCAGCGCTCCAATCGCCGCATCACTGCCGCCCGGATCATCGGCGATGTGCACATCAGGATTGTGCTTCATGTAACCTTCCTCCCACGCCCGGAGCAGGCCGTGCAGGCCCGCGCCAAAGATGCGAAGCACGCCCTGGTTCGGGGCCGAGGATTTTTGGTAGACGGGCAGTTGTTTCTCACCGGCGGACCAGGCGGTGACACTGCCCATCAGGGCGAGGGAAATTCCGGCCGCGAGGAGCATCCGGAGGTGAGCCGGCCCTCCCCTCCGGCGAAGGCCGGGCCCGACGGGCACGCTGCGGAAAATGGCGGGGAAATTTATCGGTTTCATGGGAAGTAATTTGACGATCGTTCACTCGAGTTTTCTGCGCTGCGCCTGGAGATTTTCCCCGGTAAGCGGCAGCGTGAGGCTGACCTTCGTCAGGATTTCCTGACCTTCGCGGCTCAGGACGAAGAGCAGGAACTCCTTGATCTTCGGCTCAACCGGCATGCCCGGCGGCCGGTTGATGTACATGAAGATATTGCGCGAAAGCGGATAGACTTTGGTGCGGAAATTTTCCCTGGTCGGATCGTAATACGGACCACCATTGTTCGCGGCGATCGCCAAGGCCTTCAGATTTGCATCGGGAATACGATCCACCTGACCGAGTCCACTCCAACCGATGCCATATTT
>JBDTJA010000246.1:0-21161 GCA_039936075.1 Opitutaceae bacterium
AACTCGCGAAAGAGAATTTCGCCGGCGTTCAACTGGTCTTGATCTCGCTTGTCCACCTGCCGGGCGTAGCCGAGGAGGCCGGCGTACTTGCCGCCATCGCGGTTAATGCCGGCGAGGTAGCCGTAAACCACGCGTTCGTTGGACACCCACTCAGGATTCACGGCGCGGAAGTGGGCTATACCCTCCACGCCCTTCGTCCAACCCGTGTCGAGATTCTTAAACGCGAAGGCAGTCTGCAGGTCATCAAACATTGAGTAAGCAATGAATTGTCCGTCCGGCGAAAGCGTCACTTTGCGGATCGCGGGCAACCGGGCGAAACTCTCCATCGGCACTTGCACGGGAGGACTCGCCGGAGCAGCGGCTTGAGCCGCCGCGAAACTCACCATACTCAACGCCAAGACCTGCCAGATTTTTAGACTCATAGGGATAAAGGGGGTTGCTCCCGGAAACGCGTGCACAGCCTCTCACCAGGTTCTTGCCGGAGAAAGCCTATTTGTTCACGGGGATGAAGTGCCCGGAGGTTATCTCGGGGACGGGCCACTCGCGGGAACCTCCACCGGCAAGTATTTCGCAAGAAACGACTCCACCCGGCGGAAATATTCCGCCTGGTTCTTGGCGTTCCGGAAGCCGTGCAGCTCGTTGGCCCGGGCCATGAACTCGTAAGGCTTCTTTTGCTTTTCAAGTTCCGCCACCAACGCGGTGGCTTGGGAATAGGGTACGTTCTGGTCATCCTTCCCATGCACGATCAGCACCGGCACCTTGATCCGGTCCACGTGTGCGATCGGCGACACGTCCCGCAGCTCCGCCATCTGCTTGACCGGGTCACCCACGAGATGCGCCTGGATTCCGGCCGCGATCGGAAACATCACGCGGTTCCGCTCAATGAGCGCCGCCCAGTCCGTGACGCCCGCCAGGCTGACGCCGCAAGTATAGAGGTCGGGCGTCTGGATCAGCCCCATCAGCGCTGAGTAGCCGCCGTAACTGCCACCCAAGATCGCCATCCGCTTTGGCGCCGTGATGCCATTGGCGATGGCCCAGCGCGCGCCGTCTTCGATGTCGTTCTGAATTTCGTGTCCGACTTTGCGGATGCCTTTTTTGTAGAACGCCTCCCCAAAACCCACCGAGCCGCGGTAGTTTACCTGCAACACGGCATAGCCGCGGTTCGCGAGAAACTGGGCCGTGCCGTCGAACTGCCAGGTGTCGCGCGCCCATGGGCCGCCGTGGGTATAAACCACCAGTGGCAGATGGTCCGGTTCGCGGCCGGGGGGAATCGTGAGATAACCGTGGATCAGCAGGCCGTCGCGCGCTTTGTAGCTGATCGGGATGACCTTCGCCATCTGGGCGGGCTTGATCCAGGGCGCGCGGGCCAGGAACGGCTGCAGCGACTTCTTTTTCAGATCCAGGATGTAATAAGTGCCTGGATCGTTCGCCGCCCACGAGAGCACCAGAATCTTCTGCCGGTCGTCACTCATGCTGGTGATGGTGTTGACGACGTTGGGGAGGGCCTTGTCCAGCGCCGCCTGTGCGTCGGCCATATCGGGGGCCAGCCACCGGACGTGGGGCAAATCCGTCACGTACCGGATGCCCAGCAGTTCCTGCTTGTCCGGCGACATGACGAGGCTTTGGAGAGAAAAGTTGTCGTAGCCCAAATTCCAATTCGGCGGGATGATGTCGTAGTGCTCGTGCCCTAGAATCAGGTCGCCCACCTGCTTCTTCATCAGGTCGTAGGTATACACGCCCCATGTGCCTGCGGGGGTGAGGCGCGATAGATAAAGCGTGCGGCCATCTCCCGACACCCCGAGCGGAATCGTGCGCCGGCCATTGTAATCGAGCTCAGGGAGCGGGAGCCAGGAATCGGCCTCATTCTGGCGGTGGATGATCCGGTTCAGCCCTTTGGACTGCTGGACGCCGATGCAAACGAAACCGCTCCCATCCGCCATCCACTGCACGACATCACCCGGATTGATCACCACTCGCGAAGAGCGCCCCGTTCGGGTGTCCACCTTCGCCACATGCGGATGGGTCAGGGTGAAAAACTGGGCGTCCGCCAAACCGATGGGAATATCATACTCCCCCATGAGCACTTGGCCCTCGTTCTCGCCGGCAAAGGTGTGGATCACGCCGCTGAGGATCGTGTACTGCTGTTCCGGTTGGTTTGTCTGCCGGTCTCTTCCCGCGATGCCCACGTAATTGCGGCCGGTGACGTCCATAGCTGAAAGTCCGCCGTGATAGAGACTGAAGATCGCCCGTTCCTTGCCGGCCCAGAAAAAACCGGTGTAGCCCAGCTCCAGCGGGCTGGTCTCCGGCGGATAAATAATGCCCTGCACCTTGTCCGTTTCCAGGTTACGGAAGACCAGCCGCTCCTCTTTCTCGAACGTGATGACGTACGCGACGAATTTTCCGTCGCGGGAAAGCACCGCGTGCTGGATCGCCGGGCCGCGGGCAAATTCCTCCGCCGGAAGCTTCGCTTCGCCAGCCCCACGGGCGCCGGCGCCCACGACCAAAGCCATCGCGACGCAACTCACCAGCCGGGGGAAAGCTTTCATGGGGCGCACGCATCGTCTCAAATCGGGCTCGGTCGTAAAAGCTTTTTTGTCGGCTTTTGCGGGCGCCGCGTTTGATTGCTCCTTCATGCCCTCGCTCCCCGAGACCTACTCTGCCCGCGCCCACGATCTCCTCGTCCACGCGGAGAATAAAAATGCGCCGGTCATCGCGCGCCTCGCCCCCATCATCGGCGCGAGCGTTGCGCGCGGCGGCGTTCTCCATGTTTTCGGCAGCGGCCACAGCGAAGTCATTGGTCGCGAAATTATCGGCCGGGCGGGCGGCTTGGTCTGCGTCAGCGGGATCATTGATCCCACCAACGGCTTCATCGAGAACCTCGTCGGCTATGGCACCAAACTCGTCGAGCGCCACGACCGCCAATACCAGCTGCTGCCGGGTGAAACGATCATCGTCATTTCCAACTCCGGCAAAAACAGCGCCCCGCTTGAGGTCGCCCTCTACGCGAAGCAGAAGGGTCTCAACGTGGTCGGGCTCACCTCTGCCGCCATGTCGTCCAGCGTCACCACCGTGCATCCCGGCGGCAAGAATCTCCACGTGATCGCCGATGAGGTGCTCGATAACTGCGGCGTCACCGGCGACACGTTGATCGAGTTCGCGCCGGGTATTTTTTCCGGCCCCACCTCGACCCTCATCGGCGCCATGCTCCTCAATCTGCTCATGCTCGCCGTGATTGATTGGTTAAAGGCCAACCGTCATCCCATCCCCGTGCTGCGCAGCCAGAATATGCCCGGCGCCATCGAGTTCAACCGCACCGTCGGCGAGAAATACAAGCACCGCCTCAGCCGCCAGCTGGCTTGACGCTCCCCGTCCCGGTCATGGATTACAAAATCGGCGTGGATGGCGGCGGGACCAAGACCGAATGCATCCTCATTGACCCCGCCGGCCGCATGGTCGCCTGCCATGTCGGCACCGGCTGCAACCCGAGTGTCGTCGGCGCCGAGGCCGCCGCGTCCATTCTGAATGCCGCGCTCGCCTCCCTGCGCGCGCAAGCCCTCACCCATCAGGCCAGCGCCACCCGAGGCCTGCCGAGCCAGGAGAAAATGCTCATCACGGACACACTGCTTTGCATGGCTGGCAGCCGGGGTTTCTGGGCGAACTATGCGGCGCAGCTCGCTGGCTTCGGCCGCGTCGCCGCCCTGGACGATTCCCGACCGATCCTCGAGCTCGGCACGAAAGGCCGCCCCGGCCTCGTGCTGCATGCGGGCACCGGTTCGTTCGTGGCGGCGCGAGGGCCGGATAACTCCGTGCATTACGCCGGTGGATTCGGCTGGCGGTTGGGTGATCCCGGCAGTGGCTACGACATCGGTGCCCGCGCCATCGCACGGACGATTCTCGAGCGCCAAGGCTGGGCCCTCCCCTCGCGACTCGCCCCCACGGTGCTCGCCCATGCCCAACTTCCGGTCACCGCCGAGCCCAGCGATGTGACGCGGTATTTTTATTCGCACCCTGAAGCGTCCAAGCACATCGCGGCCCTCGCACCCGCCATTCTTGAGTTGGCGGGCGACCATGACGCGACCGCGCAGGAAATCGTCATCACGTCCACGGGCGGTCTCCTCGACCTTGCGATCACGGTCGCGATCAAGCTGTTTTCCGAATCACTCGTCGGCACCGTGAACACCGGCCTGAGCGGCCCCATCCTGAACCATCCGTTCGTGAGGGAAAAGCTGTCCGCGCGTTCCCCCATGCCGCTCTTCGCGGTGGCCGACACGCCCATCGAGGGTGTGCGTCAGCTGCTCACCCGTCTCTAATTTATGCCCGTGCTCCCTCTCGCTGCCGTCGCGTGGCAATTCCGCGACGCCTCCTCCTCCTCCCGCTGGCGCTCCGCCGACGTTCCCGGTGGGGTTCACCGCGACCTGCTCCGCCACCGCCTGATCCCCGATCCGTTTTACGGTACAAACGAACTCGATCTGCAATGGATCGAGCAACACGACTGGGAATATCGCGCAACTTTCCGCGTCTCCGCAGCCTTGCTCGCCGAAAAGGAAATCGAGCTGGCCTGTGACGGCCTCGACACGCTCGCCACCGTTTTCCTGAACGGCCACCAGATCGCGACTTCGGACAACATGTTTGTCCCGCTACGCGTCTCCGTCCGCTCCGCGCTGCGCCCCGACCGCAACGAGCTGCGTTTCCATTTCGCCAGCGCCGGCCGGGCGATCACCAAACTCCGGCCATCCCACCACCCCAAGGAATTCAACGATTCCGTCGGCCGCTGCTCCGTGCTCCGTAAACAGCAATGCCAGTTTGGCTGGGACTGGGGTCCGCGCTTCGTCACCGCCGGCATCTGGCGCGATCTGCGCCTCGAAGCCTGGAGCAACCACCGGCTCGTTGATGCCCGCATCGCTCAAACCCATGCCCGCCATGGCGGCGTCACCGTCGCCGTCGTGCCGCAACTCGCGGGCCGTGCGACCAACATTACCTACGACCTGACCGTTTCTTTCGCCGGTCAAATCGTCGCCGCCGTCTCGGGTTCCGCGGCGGATTTGCAAACCGAGATTCCTCACCCGCAACTCTGGTGGCCGAGCGGCCAGGGCGCGCAGCCGCTCTACACAGTGGCTCTGGTTGCCCGTGACTCCGCTGGCCATGAGTTCGGCCGCTGGTCGCGTCGCATCGGCCTGCGCACAATCGTGCTCGACCGCTCGCGCGACCGCTGGGGCGAGTCCTTCCAATTCGTCGTGAACGGCCGGCCGGTGTTCGCGAAGGGCGCCAACTGGATTCCCGCGCACAGTTTCACCGCCGGCCTGACCCGCGCCGATTACGAGCGCGATCTGCGCTCCGCGGTCCGCGCCAACATGAACATGATGCGCGTCTGGGGCGGCGGCATCTATGAGGATGAGGCGTTCTACGACGTCTGCGACGAACTCGGCCTGCTCGTCTGGCAGGACTTCATGTTCGCCTGTACGATTTATCCGGGCGACCGCGCTTTCCTGACCAGCGTGCGTGCCGAGGCCAATGCCCAGGTCACGCGACTCCGGCATCGCGCGTGTCTCGCGCTGTGGTGCGGCAATAACGAGATCGAGGGCCTCAACTGGGAGCTCCTCGAAAAAACGCCGGCGCTCCGCTGCCATTACGATGCGCTTTTCGAGCAACTCCTGCCCGCCGCCGTGACTGAACACGATGGCGTCACGGCGTATTGGCCGACTTCGCCCTCCCGCGGACCAGGCCGCAGCAATGACGGCGCGATCAAGACGTTGGGAGAAAAAACCGGCGACACGCATTTCTGGGACGTCTGGCATGCGCGGCATCCGGTAAAGGATTACGAGAAGTGGCAGTTCCGGTTCGTGTCGGAGTTCGGCATGCAAAGTTACAGTTCGCCCGCGACGCAGGCCACCTTCTGTCCGGCGGACGAGGCTAACGTCTTCGGCCCGGTGATGGAAAACCACCAGAAGAACGCTGCCGGCAATCAGATCATTCTAGATTACGTGTCTCGAATTTACCGTTTTCCGAAGGACCAGCCGGCGCTCATCTATCTCTCGCAGCTCAACCAGGCGTATTGCATGCAAACCGGCGTCGAGCACTACCGGCGCATCGCACCGCGCTGCATGGGCGCGATTTACTGGCAGCTCAACGACTGCTGGCCGGTCGCCTCGTGGAGCTCGATCGAGTTCACCGGCCGCTGGAAGGCACTGCATCACGTCGCGCGCCGTTTCTTCGCGCCGGCGCTCGCCAGTGCCCATGTGCCCGGTGCCGAGACCACGATCATCGGCAATTACCGCCGCACCACGGTGCGGGACGTTCATCTTCACACCGTATACGACGCACCGAAAGTGGCGCGCGGCGTGTTGTTGTGGGATCTGTTACACCTCGATGGCCGGATGTTGCTCGGCGGACGGAAGAACGTCGCCCTGCGGCCCGGTCAAAGCGTGCGGCAGCAGACCCTCAACCTCGCCAAACCGCTCGCCCGGCACGGCCGCGATCACCTCTATCTCCGCGTCGCGCTCGAGGTGGCCGGCCGGCGCGTAAGTGAGGAAACCGTGTTTCTCACGTCGCCTCGTTTCCTCGACCTCCCGCGCGGCGCGACGGGTGTCACGATCCGCATGCTCGGCTCCTCGAAGGCGCTCCTCACCTTCCGGTCGGAGGTTTTCCTGCACCGCTTCGCCTTCGACCTGCCAGACCTCTCGCACCAGTCGGATGACAATTATTTCGAACTCTATCCGAACGAAAAGAAGGAAGTACTCGTCGAATTCACGCGGCCGACCACGAAGCCTACGATCATGAAAGCCCTGCGCTACCAGTCGTTGGTGGATAGCTACATCTAAGCCTTTCGCTTGCACCATGCTGGCTATCCACGCCCTCACCTATCTTGCCGAGCCCGAATGGCGCGCTCGTCGCGCGGCGCATGAGGCTCGCATGCAAACCTGGCTCGGGCCGCACCAGACGCGCGCCGCGCGCGGAGAGAAGCATCCCATCTACGATTTTCTGTTCAGCTATTACGCCTTCCGCCCCGCATGGTTGCGCCGCTGGCATCCGGGCCCGGATGTGGTGCTCGCGGGCGAATCCGCGACGGAGTTTCTCCGCTGGCCCGAGTATCAGGCGACCTCCGGGGGCGTGGCACTCGATCCCGCTACGCTGCCCCCGCATCGCCGGCCGTTTGTGACGTGGCTGCGCGGGCTGTTGACGACCATGCGTGACCGTCCGCCCTTTTTCGCCTGCTTTGGTTTGCACGAATGGGCGATGGTCTACCGCCAGACGCCCGATGAAATTCGCCATCAGGCGTGGCCCCTAAGGTTTTCGCGGGACGAGCTGGCGCGACTTGTCGAGGCCCAGCCGCTGTGTTGCACGCACTTCGACGCGTTTCGCTTTTTTACCCCCGCCGCGCGGCCGCTCAATCGTCTCCAACCCGCGCGGGAGACCATGATGGAACACGAGCAGCGCGGCTGCCTGCACGCCAACATGGATCTCTACAAATGGGCCTTTAAACTCGCCCCGTTCACTTCGAGTGCACTGCTGGCGGACTGCTTCGAGCTCGCCCGCGACATCCGTGAAGTCGACATGCGCGCAAGCCCGTACGATCTGCGCGCGCTCGGATTCGAACCCATCCCGATTGAAACTGCCGCCGGTCGGACCGACTACGAGCGCCACCAGCGCGCCTTGGCCACCCGCGGCGAGCCGTTGCGGGCGCGACTGATCGCGTTGTGTGAGCGACTGCTGGCGTGATCGCTGTAGGGCGGGGTCGCCGAACCCCCGCTTCAGCTTCAGCCTGCGACCGGCACGGCGAACAAGCAGCCGTTGTGGCGGGGTTCAGCGACCCCGCCCTACAACAGACTCACCACCGCGCCGGCGTGCCGGGTGGACGGATGTACTCCTGCGGGTGAATGAGCTTCCGCTGATACGGCGTCACGCGCCCGAGGATGTCCGGCGAGGCGTGGTAACCCCAACGCGTGCGATTCCACGAGGAGCCGTAGCGGTAGACGCTGATGCGCCGTTCACCGGGATTGATGCGCTTGGCGGAGCCGTGGCACGTGGCGTCCACGAAGACGATGGCGTCGCCCGCCTTCATGTGGACTTCCTGCGCGCCAGCCACGCCGTCCACTGAGCCGCCCTGGCCTTCCATCCACTGTTCACCGCGCTTCGGGTTGAGGAATTCCGGATGGATCATGTTCGATTTGTGCGAACCAGGAATGACCATGGTCGCGCCGTCGCCCGGGCCGATGTCGGTGTGGGCGATGAGTACGTTGATCTGGGCACAAGCAAAACGGCCGTTGTGGTAACCGAACTGCATGCGCTTGCAACGATCATGACCGCCGGCGTGCAGCGTAATGGCCTCGCCGGGTCCGCGGATCGTGAAGAAATTCTCGTCGATGAACAGCGGGCCGTGATGGTAATCAAACGTTTCCTGGCCCCCAATGAAGCGCAGCACGTAATTCAGGTAGCTCGGGTGATCGATCATCCGCTCGAACGCGCCACCCAGCTCGTAGACCTGCTGGTAGCTGATGCCGCGATGCTCGGGATGGTCCTCGCGCTGCACCCAACCGTGCCAGCCAAGGCGCGGCAGCGCGCGCGGAATCGTGTCGATCCTGGCGTTGCAGTCGGCGACTTCCGCCTGCGAGAGCGCGCCGCGGATAACGACAAAGCCGTTGAGATCAAAAAGATATTCATCAAGCCGGCTGGGGATGGCGGCATCGGGCCGGTCAATCTTTGGGGACTCGATATGGTGGTCGTGAAAGCGTTGGTCCATGGCGGTACTATAATCGAACTATTCGGAAATTTCTTTCCGTTTACTCCTAACTTATTCCTGATAAGTAACCTTTATGCCGTCCCTCACCAGTCTGTCCGCGGCCACGCGGCATGAGCATGAACTGGGTTTTCGCGTCTGGCGGCAGAACAATTCGGGGCACATGGCGGTGCCGCACACGCACCCCGACATCGAGGTGAACTTTCTCTTCGAGGGCGGGTTTTCCTATCTGCATGGCGGCGCAATTACCCCGGTGGAAGCCGGCCGCTTTACCGTGCTTTGGGGCGGCGTGCCTCACCAGACCGTTGCGCCCGGCATTGTGGGCCAGGGCATCTGGATCACGCTCCCGCTCGCGTGGTTTCTGCAATGGCAGCTGCCGCACGGGCTGCAGGACCGCCTCCTCCGCGGCGAAGTTATCTCCGCCCGCCCCGATCCCGCCGACCGACCGCAGCTCGAGCGCTGGCTGGAAGACGCCCGCAGCAAACTCCCCGGCCGCCGCCGCGTGCTGCTGCTGGAAATGGAAGCGCGCTTCAACCGGCTGGCTCTTGCCACGTCCCGGCCACGCCCTCGCTCGTACGCCGGCCCCGACGGCGCCGGCCAGATCGCGCGAGTCACGCGCTTCATCGCTGAGCACTACCGCGAACCACTCACCGTGCCCGCCATCGCCGACGACGCCGGGTTGCACCCGAAATACCTGATGCGCATTTTCAAGAAGCAATGCGGTGTGGGCGTGTGGGAATACGTCACGCGCTTGCGCGTCTCGCACGCTCAGAGACTGCTCATTACGACGGACACCAAGGTGGTGGACGTGGCGTTGGAGAGCGGTTTCGCTTCGGTCGCGCCGTTTTACCAGGCCTTCAAAGCCTACGCTCACCAACAGCGGCCCCTTGCCTACCGCCGCCAACACCGCCTGCCCGCCCCAGCCTGATTTCTGCAATGCCTTCCCCTCTTTCTCCTCTTCCCGCGCGCCTGGCCGTTGGCCACGGCGTGATGGACGCGACCCACGACACCACCGAGCTGAGGGATGAGCTCGTGATCAAAGGCTTCACTCGCGGCCGTGATGTCGTTTAGCGTCAGATCGGGAGTGGCGAGCACCAGCCGGCCACTTGGGCCCAAGAACTTCCCAAATTTCTTCGCTGGGCGGATCCCGCCCCGCGCATCATTCATGAAAAATAAAAACTCTGATCTGCTGATCGGCATCATCGGCTCCGGCGGACGCGGCAAATTGCTGGGCTCACTGGCGCACCAGCCCGGAAAAGGCGCGCGCGTCGTCGCGTGCTGCGACACGAGTGTCGCCACGCTGGCCCAAAATGTCGCCGACTACGGTGTCGGCATTTTTACCACGAACGACTACCGCTCATTGCTGGAGCAGAAACTCGACGCCGTAATCGTCGCCACGCCGGATTTCCTGCACGAAGACCAGGCGGTGGCCGTGGTCGAGCGCGGGCTCGCGGTTTATCTGGAGAAGCCCATGGCGCTGACCATCGCAGGCTGCGATCGGATCCTGCGCGCGGCGGCCAAGACGAAGGCGCGGCTCTATGTTGGACATAACATGCGGCACATGCCGTTCGTGAAAAAGATGAAGTCCCTTATCGATGGGGGCGCCATCGGTGCGGTGAAGGCATGCTGGGTGCGACACTTCGTCGGGCATGGCGGGGATTTCTATTTCCGCGACTGGCACGCGGAACGGCGTTACACGACCGGCCTGCTGCTGCAAAAAGCCGCCCATGACCTCGATATCATTCACTGGCTCTGCGGCGGCTACAGTCGCAAGGTGAACGCGCTCGGGGCCCTCTCGCTCTACGGTGAGCTGCCGGGCCGGAAACCGGCGTCCAGGGGATTGAGCCGCCTACGTCCCGCCGAAATGCGTCTGAAGGCTTTTCCGCCCACCGGCGCTCGCGGACTTAATCACCGCATTGATGTGGAGGATCTCAGCACGATGCAGATGCAGCTCGATAACGGCATTCTGGCGACGTACGCGCAGTGTCATTACACCCCGGACTATTGGCGCAATTACATGTTGATCGGCACCGAGGGGCGGATCGAAAATTTTGGCAATGGCGAACCCGGCACGCACCTCCGCGTTTGGAACAAGCGTAAGCAGGGCTACGATGCGCGCGGCGATGCCACCTATCGAATTCCCGTTGGCCGGGGCACGCATGGCGGCGCCGACCCCCTGATCATGGCGGAATTTTTGCGTTTTGCGCGTCACGGCGGAAAAACCGCGACGTCACCCCTCGCCGCCCGCGAAAGTGTCGCCGCCGGGTGCATGGCCACGGAATCGCTGCGGGCTGGTGGCGAGGTGCGGACAGTTCCCAAAGTTTCGGCCAGCCTGACTCGGCATTTCCGGGGTTAAGGAGTTTTTTCCCAGCCTAGGTGCGACCGGCTGCCCGCAGCACGCGCGCAATTGGGTCGGACTGGTTTGTGCGCCAATGGTCGGCAGCCGAGAAGACGCATGGCCAGCAGGGTCGCGTCGCGCTCGGCGGTTCGAAGCGAGTTTTGATTCTGGCTTAAAAAGGATGAGACCGAGGCTGAAGCAGCGCTCATTGCTATCCCGGAAAATCTCGCGCGCCAACAGTTGGAAGTCGAAGTCTCCGTTTTTCACGAAGGGCTGTCGGCGGCGACGCGGCTCCCGTGAGGGTGCGCCACGGGCAGGAACAAACCCGGCGAAGCAACCACCCGCAGAGCCAAGGTATGGGCGGAGCCAAGGCGTCGCTCTCGGGACGGTGGATTTCATGCGGATCACAAAGCCGGACTCGCCACTCCAACGTGGGCGCGCCAGCATGCTGCGATGGAGGCCACGTCCCAACCGATTCCCCCCACGCTGAAGAAACCGTGTTTCTTGGTCAGAGACGGGCTGCGCGGCTATCTCACCCGCTACAAACGCGAGCGCGAACTGCCCGTCACCTATGAACGGCTGCGCGATTTTCAGGAGGCCATTCCGCTCACCGATGAAAATGGCAAACCGACTCTGTGGGACAGCGTGATCTACCGCGCCGACGAGATGACCAGTCTGTACGAGGGCCTGAAGCGAATTTACGCCCTGCTGAAAGTCGACGGCGACCTATCCGTCGTGGAGCACGTTTACGTGGACCGCGTGGATTTTTGCAGCTTTGGCAACTCCACGCCGTTCCGCATCCGCGTCGTCAATGCCTTCAACGAGAATCAGGACTATTTCTATCTCAAGCAGGCGGACGCCTCGCGCGTCTATGGTCTCGAACTCGAGCATCTCCTCTCGCCGAACCGGCTCAACTTCCTCACGTCCGGCCGCACGCTCGTTGAGGAACACATCGCGGGGCTGCCCGGCGACGTGTTCATCACCCGCTGGCTGCACGACAAGGAACTCAGTCCCGTGCGCGTCGCCAAGGAGATGGTAAAGTTCAACGAGCGCTGCTTCGTGCGGCTGCTGGGTGATATGCGCTCCTATAATTATGTCGTGGTCATCACGCCGGATTTTGAGGGGGCGCAGGTGCGCATCCGCGCGATGGACTTTGACCAGCAGTCGTACAACGGCCGGAAAAACTTTTATCTCCCGCAGTTCTTCAAGGAAAACGCCGCCATCGTCGCCTATTGCATCAAGCACCTGCATTCGCAGACCGCGCTTCAGTACCAGCGGGAAGAGCAGACGCTGATCCTGCAGCGGGCCGAGCTGGCGAACGTGCGCCTCGGCCAGCTGCTCACCGAGATGCGGCGGGATCCGATCGCACCACGCGAGAAAATCCACGAGCTGCGCGCGCATCTCGCCGAGCATTATCAGCGCGGGGCATATCTGCGCTGCGAATCCATGGGTGAGCTCGTCCACGAGAACCTTGTGTCGATCGGGAGCGCGATCGGCCATCCCGTGCGGCCCGCGACGATGGGTGAGTTCGTGTTCTGACTTATTTTTTCGTCCGCCGCGAGATGGGCTGGCGAAAATTCCATCGCTCATTTGTATTGCGCGACTGCGCAGTGTTGCTGAGTTTCATGCTGGCCCGGGAGCGCACCACCGATTCCTAGATGGTGTGGACGGGCCGTAACCCAAAAAAGGAACAACACAGCATGGCTAAAAAAGTCGTTAAGAAAAAGACGAAGAAAAAGAAGAAGTAAGGTTCTTCCTCGTCACACCTGTGAGCCGCTTCCTCTTTTGGGAGCGGCTCTTTTTTTTGTTCTACGGCAAGCCCTTCGCTCCGCGCGCGGCCTGCCATCGGGCGGGGTCGCTGATCCCGCCAACCGTCGGCCGATTTAATACGCGCTTTGCAGCGTCCGGTAACGGCGGGTTAGTCTTGTCGAAATCGCCCTGGCGCGAGGGCGAGTCTGCTCTCCGAGCAGCGCCTCCGCGTCACTCGATGCGTCCCTCGTCGAAATCGATCAGGTCCACCACCGTGCGAATTTCGTCCGCACGATCCGCGCAGCCCATCGCCGTGAGCGCTTCCTTCAGAAATTCCTGGCCTGCGACGGTGAGCCCTTTCTGCACCAAGTTCCGGTTCCAAGCCGCTGCCCTTACCTCCGCGGGGAACAGGCCTCGCAATTTCTCCTCCACCTCGGCGTCGGTGGCCGATTCGAACACGATCTTCTCCACGGCCGCGGGATCGATTGAAAGATGCAGGCAAAGAAACCGGTCGAGTCCACGCTTGAAGTTCTTCGCGTAACTCGCCGGCAGCGACCCGTGCGCCTTCGCGTAGCGGCATTTCGCCAGAAAGCGTGGGAGGTAAAGCAGCCCGGTCGCCGCATGCGGCACGTAGGGAGACGGCAGACAGGTGAGGACTACACCCGTGGAACCGGGAATGGGCTTGGAAGGCATCGGCGTCCGCTTTTTCGCCGCAAACCGCATCCGCCACAATCTCAATTGCCGAGTTTGGGGGTGAAGCACGTTGTCCTCAACGGACCGTTCGATCCCGGAATTTATTTGCCGCGGATTACATGAAAAGTCGCAGATCAGAGTTTGAGCGCGATGTCGCCAGGAACTCCGTCCGTGTGCTTCGGTGCAATGCGGGGTAAGTTCGGCTACGAGGCGAGGGCACGGCGACCCACACCTTTCCGCCGTCGTCCAACCCATTTCGGCGGAAGGCTTCGCGCAGGTGGCCGTTCAAGGCGCTGGATTGAAAGGGAGAGGGGGACGAGCGAGCGCGTGGAGGATAACGCGGCCCACCTAAGCTTACGCCGTAGCTTTCTTGACCTCGAGCGGGGCCGGAACGACGGGTTCGGACGAATCGGCCTCGGGAATCGCGCGGGAACGATAGACATCATAGTCCGGCACGAGGCGCAGGTAGCGCTTGTCCATCAGCGGAGAGGAAATCATGAAATCGGCAGAGGCGCGGCCGCATGCAATCGGGATATTCCAGACCACTGCCATGCGCAGGAGCGCCTTCACATCGGGATCGTGCGGCTGCGGCTCCAGCGGGTCCCAAAAGAAGATCAGAAAGTCGATGTCGCCATCCACGATCTTCGCGCCAATCTGCTGGTCGCCGCCGAGCGGACCACTCTGGAGCTTGGTGATGCTGAAGCCAAGTTGCTCCTCAAGCATCAGCCCCGTCGTGCCGGTGGCATAAACCTTGTGGTGCGCCAACAGGTCACGGTTGTACTTCGCCCACTCGATCAGATCCCGCTTCTTGTTGTCGTGCGCCACCAGCGCGATTTTTTTGTCCAACTCCATCACGATTTTTTTGTAGGCCATGCCCGCACCATAGCATGTCGTGTTCCCGCCCTCGACCGGGCTCTAACAAAGAATGGCTATCTTTTAAACGGACCGAAGAGGCACCGGCAGCTTCCGCGGCGGACTCGTTTCCACCAAGCCCAGCGCGAGAATAGAGGTCGCGCCCATTGCGAGCCCGCACTCCCGCCGCTCCAACTGGATCCGCTCTTGCGGATAGGCCAGACCTTGGTGAGCAGCAATTCGGTGAATCTCCCGCGCGGGTGAACAGGAAGACGGTGGCCACCGTGAGCCCAAGGAGAAACATCGCTGGCAATCACCCGTCGTCGAGGCACCGCGAGGCAATGTAGTTTTTCCAAGCGACGCCCGACCACCACGGTCCGCTCGTCGCGTGGAAGAAGGAGCCAGCGAGCCAGCACCCTTCGAACGACACCGCTACGGCAAACAGCGCGTCGCCGCCCCTTGCATGAAAACAGGTCAGATCGGTTCAGTCTGAAGTTATAACTTAATCTTGGTTGATAAATACATAGCTATAACTATGTTTTAATAAGATGGACCGTCATTTAAACCAATGGGCCGAAACGATGAGCCGTTCCCGGGCGATCGGTCAGGTGGTCCGCCCGGCGGTGGGATGGATCCGGACCGTGCGCGGGGCCTTGGCAATCAGCCTGACGGACCTGGCGCGGCGATTGAAGGTGACTCCGCCCGCGGTGCGCTCCTTCGAACTAGCCGAAGCCGAAGACCGGATCACTCTCGCATCACTCCGCCGCACTGCGGCCGCGATGGACTGCGAATTAGTTTACGCGCTCGTTCCCCGCACCAGCACGCCGGCCACGGTCGTCGAGGCCGGATCGCGCGCGATCAGCCCCACTCCCGTCGATCAGACCGAAACGTTGGCGGATCCCGACGCGAGGAAAGTCACGGACCGGACCTGGCGCACCCTGTACGGCGACGATTGAGTCGCCGCCGGAATTGGGCGGGCCAGAATTTATGCCCGAGAGGTTTTCGGGATCCGGCGAAGGGCGGGTATCCCGCCATCGCCAAAGGTGTGACGGACAAGTCAGCCCGGACCTATGAGAGGCCCGGGACCTGCATCACGGCAGGTCGGTCGAACCCATCAAATACCGATCGCACTCGCGCGCCGCCGCGCGACCTTCGTTGATCGCCCACACCACGAGGCTCTGGCCGCGGCGGCAGTCGCCGGCGGCAAAGACGCCCGGAAGGCTGGTGCCGAACTTGCCATACTCCGCCTTGATGTTGGAACGCGGGTCCGTCTCAACCTGGATCTCCTTGAGCAACGCCTGCTCGGGCCCGAGGAATCCCATCGCGAGCAGCACGAGCTGCGCCGGACGCGTCTTTTCGGTGCCGGGTAATTCCTGCGGCACAAACTGACCCTTATCGTTCTTGCCCCACTGGATTTCGACGGTGACGAGTTCCTTCACGCGGCCCTCGGCATCACCGATGAATTTCTTCACGGTCGTCACGTAGATGCGCGGATCGGCGCCGAACTTTGCGGCCGCCTCTTCCTGGCCGTAGTCCATCTTGTAAACCTTCGGCCACTCCGGCCACGGATTGTCTGCGGTGCGTTCTGCGGGCGGCTTGGGGAGAATTTCAATCTGCAACAGGCTCTTGGCGCCGTGGCGCATCGAGGTGCCGACGCAGTCCGTGCCGGTGTCACCACCGCCAATGACGACGACATCCTTGCCCCCGCCATGAATGGGGCTGTCACCCTTTTTGCCGAGCACGGCCTTGGTGTTTGCGGTGAGAAACTCCATCGCGAAGTGCACGCCCTTCAGATTGCGGCCCTCGATGGGCAAGTCGCGCGGCTGCGTCGCGCCGGTGCAGATCACGGTGGCGTCGAACTCCTTGAGGAACATCTGCGGCTCGACGTTATCGCCGACATTCGCGTTGCAGATGAATTTGATGCCTTCCTGCTCCATGTGCTTGATGCGGCGGAGGACGACCTCCTGCTTGTCGAGTTTCATGTTGGGAATGCCGTACATGAGCAGGCCACCCGGACGGTCAGCGCGTTCAAAGACGGTGACACTGTGACCGGCGAGATTGAGCTGCGCGGCGGCCGAGAGCCCGGACGGGCCGGAGCCGATAATCGCGACTTTTTTTCCGGTTCGAACCTTCGGAGCCTCGGGAATGACCCAGCCCTCGTCCCAGCCCCGATCCGTGATCGCAGCTTCGATGTTCTTAATCGTGACGGGCGGGTTGTTGATCCCGAGCACGCATGAGCCCTCGCAGGGCGCGGGACAAACGCGGCCCGTGAACTCGGGAAAATTATTTGTCTTGTGGAGACGCAGCAGCGCTTCCTTCCACAGCCCGCGGTAGACCAGGTCGTTCCACTCCGGGATGAGGTTGTTGATGGGGCAGCCCGACGCCATGCCGCTGATGAGTTTACCCGTGTGGCAGAACGGTACGCCGCAATCCATGCAGCGTGCACCCTGGTGGCGGAGTTTTTTCTCCTCCATATGGTGGTGAAATTCCTTCCAGTCGCGCGTGCGCTCGAGCGGGGTGCGATCCACAGGGAGTTCCCGCAGATATTCGATGAATCCGGTTGGCTTGCCCATGAGGTTAGGAGGTTTCCCCGCGAATTGCGCGATTCAGCGCGAATGTCAGAGCCTTCAAATTCGGAAATTCAGGATTAGCGTTCATTAGCGTGATTCGCGGGTAAATCGGTGGCTCGATCAATTTCCCCCGACGCGGGATTGGTCGTGGGCGTTTTCCTCGAACGCGGCCATGATGGCCTCGTCGCCCGTCAGGCCCTGTGCTTCGGCGCGGCTGATACTCGCCAGCATGCGCTTGTAGTCCTTCGGGAGCACCTTGACAAATTTGGGCAGGAATTGCTTCCAGCCGTCGAGAATTTCTTTCGCACGCACACTTTTGGTGTAGTCGAAATGCTTTTCAATCAGGGCCCGCACCTCGGCGATCTCCGCCGCGGACTCGAGCTTCTCGAGGCCGACCATCTGCGTGTTCACCCGCACCGCGAAATCGCCGGTCTCATCGAGCACGTAACCGATGCCGCCCGACATCCCGGCGCCAAAGTTGCGGCCGGCGGCCCCGAGCACGACGACGCGACCGCCGGTCATATACTCGCAGCCGTTGTCACCGATCGACTCGACCACGGCGCTCACGCCCGAGTTGCGGACGGCGAAACGTTCGCCCGCCATGCCGGCAAAATAGGCTTCGCCGGATGTCGCGCCATAAAGCGCGACGTTGCCGATGATCATGTTCTCGCTGGCCTTGAACGTGGCGGCGGGGGACGGGTAAATGATGATCTTCCCTCCCGAGAGACCTTTGCCGACGTAATCGTTGGCCGCGCCTTCGATGGAAAATGTCATGCCCTTGGTCATGAACGCGCCGAAGCTTTGGCCAGCCGCGCCCTTGAAGCGGATGCGGATCGTGTCTTCCGGCAGGCCCTTCGCACCATACTTCTTGGTGACCTCGTGACTCGTGATGGTGCCGACGACGCGGTTGACGTTCCGAATGGGCAGCTCGGCGACAACCTTCTCGCCGCGCTCGATCGCCGGTTCGCAGATGCCGAGCAGCGTGGTGATATCGAGCGACTTTTCGATGCCATGATCCTGCTTGATCGTGCAAAAGCGTCCGACCTCGGGGCCAACATCGGGTGAATAGAGGATGTTGGAAAAATCGAGCCCCTTGGCCTTCCAATGATCGACCGCCTGCCTTGGCTCAAGGAAGCCGACCTGGCCCACCATTTCCTCAATCGTGCGGAAGCCAAGTTGCGCCATGATCTCGCGCACTTCCTCAGCGATGAACTTCATGAAGTTCACCACGTGCTCCGGCTTGCCGGTAAATTTTGCACGCAACTTTGGATCCTGCGTGGCGACACCCGTTGGGCAGGTGTTGAGATGGCAGACGCGCATCATGATGCACCCGGTCGCGACGAGGGGCGCCGTCGCGAAACCAAATTCCTCGGCCCCGAGCAGGGCTGCGATGACCACATCGCGCCCGGTCTTGAGCTGACCGTCGGTCTCGACCGCGATGCGGCTGCGGAGGTTATTGAGCACGAGCGTCTGGTGGGTCTCGGCAAGGCCGAGTTCCCAGGGCAGGCCCGCATGCTGCAGCGACGTAAACGGCGAGGAGCCCGTCCCGCCGTCGTAACCGGAGATGAGCACGACGTCGGCATGCGCCTTGGCGACGCCGGCCGCAATGGTGCCAACGCCCACCTCGGACACGAGTTTCACGCTCACGCGCGCGTGCCGGTTGCTGTTCTTGAGGTCGTGAATCAGCTCCGCGAGATCCTCGATGGAGTAAATATCGTGGTGCGGCGGCGGGGAAATCAGGCCGACGCCTGGCGTGGTGCCGCGGGTTTTGGCGATCCACGGATAAACCTTCGCGCCCGGGAGCTGGCCGCCCTCGCCAGGCTTGGCCCCCTGGGCCATCTTGATCTGGATCTCCTTCGCGCTGGCGAGGTATTCGCTCGTGACGCCGAAGCGGCCGGCCGCGACCTGCTTGATCGCGGAATTTTTTGAGTCGCCATTGGCCATCGGCACGTAGCGTTCGGCATCCTCGCCGCCTTCACCTGTGTTGGACTTGCCACCGATGCGATTCATGGCGATCGCCAGCGTCTCGTGCGCTTCCTGCGAGATCGAGCCGTACGACATCGCCCCCGTCTTGAAGCGCTTCATGATCAACTCCGCCGACTCGACCTCCTCGATCGGGATCGCGGCCGACGGCTTGAACTCGAGCAGGCTGCGGAGGGTGCAGAGATTCTTCCCCTGCTCATTGATCAGCTTCGTGAAATTCTTGAACGCCGCGTAGTTGCCCGTGCGCGTCGCGCGCTGCAGATAGTGGATCGACTCCGGCGTGAACAGGTGGGCCTCCCCCTGCGCGCGCCACTGGTAAATGCCGCCGACGGGCAACTCATGGCCATCCACTTGGCGCTCGGCGTAGGCGGCATGGTGCCGCGCGAGCACTTCCTGAGCGATGACATCGAGGCCGATGCCGCCGACGCGGGATGCGGTCCAGGTGAAATAATGATCGATGACATCCTGCCGCAGGCCGAGTGCCTCAAACACCTGCGCTCCCCGATAACTCTGGATGGCCGAGATGCCCATCTTGGACATGACCTTGATCACGCCCTTCGACGCGGCCTTCACCATGTTCTTGCAGGCGGTCTTGTAGTCGATGCCGGTGAGCGAACCGCCGCGGATCATGTCGTCGATCGTCTCGAACGCCACGTACGGGTTGATCGCGCTCACGCCAAAGCCGATGAGCAAAGCGAAGTGATGCACCTCGCGCGCCTCGCCCGTCTCGATGACCAGGCTCGCGCGGGTGCGCAGGCCTTCGCGGATGAGATAATGATGCAGACCGGACACCGCGAGCAGCGCAGGGATCGGGGCATAGTCCTTGCTGACACCCCGGTCGCTGAGAATAAGGACATTGATTTCCTCCTCCTCGATCATCCGGCGTGCCATCACACAGATTTCCTCCATCGACTTCGCGAGACCCTTCTCGCCGCGCGCCACGCGGAAGAGCGACGGCAAAACGCCCACCTTCAAACCGGGCAGGTCCGTCCGGCGGATTTTCGCAAACTCCTCGTTCGTCAGCACCGGCCACTTCAATTCCACGCGGCGGCACGCGGTCGGCTGCGGGTTGAGCAAGTTGCCCTCCGAGCCGAGACGCGTCTCGGCAGAAATGACGATTTCCTCGCGGATCGAGTCAATCGGCGGATTGGTGACCTGCGCGAAGAGCTGCTTGAAATAATCGTAGAGCAACCGCGGCTTGTTCGAAAGCACGGCAAGCGCGCCGTCGTTGCCCATCGAGCCGATGGCTTCGACACCATCGCGCGCCATGGGCGTGAGCAAGATGCGCTCGTCTTCGTTGGTATAGCCAAAGGCGATCTGCCGCTGGAGCAGCGTGTCGTGGTCCGGTGGCGGCACGGAGGGCGCCGCGGGCAGGTCCTCGAGGTGCACGAGATGCTCATCAAGCCACTGGCGATAGGGCCGGTCGTTCGCGAACTGCCGCTTGATCTCTTCGTCTTCGATGATGCGACCTTGCTCGGTGTCCACGAGGAACACGCGACCCGGCTGCAGGCGGCCGTAGCGGAGAATGTTTTCCGGCGGAATGTCGAGTACGCCGGTCTCCGACGCCATGATCACCAAGCCGTCCTTGGTGATGCAGTAACGCGAGGGACGCAGGCCGTTGCGGTCGAGAATGGCGCCCACCTGCTTGCCGTCGGTAAACGCGATTGCGGCGGGACCGTCCCAGGGCTCCATCAGGCATGCATGATACTGGTAGAACGCGCGGCGCGCATCATCCATGTGCTGGTCGCCCGACCAGGGCTCGGGGATCATCATCATGATCGCGTGCGCGAGCGGCCGGCCAGCGAGGACGAGCAGCTCGAGCGTGTTGTCGAACATCGCCGAGTCGCTCCCGTTGGGATTCACAATCGGCAGAAGCTTCTTGATGTCCTCCCCAAAGACGTCGGATTCAAACAGCGCCTCGCGCGCGTGCATCCAGTTGATGTTGCCGCGGAGGGTGTTAATTTCGCCGTTGTGCGCGATGTAGCGGTAGGGATGCGCGCGGTCCCAGCTGGGGAACGTGTTCGTCGAGAACCGCGAGTGCACGAGGGCGATCGCGGTTTCCATCGCGGGGTTATTCAGATCGGGGAAATATTTCTCGAGCTGGTCTGTCAACAGCATGCCCTTGTAGACGATCGTCCGGCAGGAAAGACTTGCCACGTACCACGACTCCGCGCCGCCCATCGTCGAAGTGCGAATGTCGCTGTAGCCGCGTTTGCGGATGATGTAGAGCTTACGCTCAAAG
>JBDTJA010000247.1:0-3175 GCA_039936075.1 Opitutaceae bacterium
GACTTCTACTTTGGGCACATCCGGTCCGGCTTCATCAGCGACCACGGCGACCGGAAGGACGATGTGCTGGGGAATCCGGTGCCCAAGAACCGCGGCTACGTCGAATGGGAGCATCAGCAGCAGCTCACCGACCGCGTCACGATCATCGGGGAGCTCAACTACTGGAAGGACTCCGAGATTCTCCGCGATTTTCGCCCGAAGGACTTTTTCCCCGTGCAGGAGCCCGACAGTTTCATCGAGTCGGTTTACACGGGAAACAACTATTTCGTCTCGGCCTTCGCCCGCGCCCAACCCAACAAATTCGATCCCGTGCAGCAGCGCCTCCCGGAGCTGCGGTATGACCTCCTTCCGCTCGCGGTCGGCCACGGCTTTTACGAAACGTTCAACGCCAGCGCCGCGGTCCTGCGCGATGATCCGACGGACGGTGGACCAACCATCGTGAGCCAGCGCCTTGACGCCTATTATTCGCTCAGCCGCCCGATCGCGCTGCAGCCATGGCTGACCTTCACGCCCGTCGGCGGCGCCCGGATTACGTACTACGACAAAGCCACGGGCGGACGCGACACCTACACCCGCACCCTCGGCGAGCTCGGCTTCGATGCCGCGCTGCGGACCAGCGCGCTGTGGGACTACAAGAACGAGCCATGGGGCATTGACGGCCTGCGCCACCTGCTGACTCCCCGCCTCCTTTACCGCTACAGCCCTGAGGCGTCCTCGGGCCAGAAGTACATCCCGGCCATTGATACCCAGACTTTCAGCACCTACCTCCAGCCACTCGGCCTCGGGGACATGCGCAATGTGGACCAGCTCCACGCGACCAACACGCTCCGCCTGGAGATCGATAACACCATCCAGACCCGCGACCCGGTTTACGGCTCGCGCGACCTGCTGGTCTTCAATGTCGCCAATGACTTTCGCTTTCTGCGCCAGCCCGCTGAAACCGATGTGTCGGAGATCCACACGGAGTTCGCCTTCATGCCGGCGCGCTGGCTGCAACTGGACATCTATGAAAGCTTCGCCCCGCAGAATTTCACACTGAAAGAATTCAACACCGGCCTGACGATCCACGACGGGAACGAATGGTCGGTGCGGCTTTCGAGCAATTACCTGCGGCACGATCTCGACGACTATTTCATCGAAGGCCGCAAGCGCATCAATGAGGCCTACGAGGCGATCGGCCGCCTCCAATATGACTTCCGCACTCACCGTTTTAATGAACAGTTCTACGGCGTTCGCCAAAACCTGTCGAACATGTGGCTCGTGGAATACGCGGTGACGATCTACGACGGCCCGCGCCGGGAAAGCCCGTTCGGCTTCAATGTCCAGGTGCAGGCGATCGGGTTCTGACCCTGAAATTTAAGCGGTATGAAAGATAATCTTCTCCTAATGTCCCACTGCTGTGCGAACCGAGCGACTTCTTCGCGATTGGCCCCGGCAAAGTCGACCCGATCGGGCGTAGATTTCGTCCGCACGAGTGGCAAGTTTTCGAGCTGAGGCGCGTTTTCGATGAGTGTCGCCAGCAGTCAACAGCAGGTATTTTTGCGCCTGCTCCGGCAATTGGCGCCGCACTGGCGCACCGACTTCACCCTCGCCAAGCGCATTCAGGCGCTTCTCGCTGGCGAGCGGTCGTTCGGCTCCCGGGACCGTCGGCTCTACCGCGAGCTGCTCTACACCGCGCTGCGTTATCTCCCTTGGGTCGAGCCGCTGCTCGAATCTGATCCGGCGCGCGCCGCGAAGATCAGCTCCTGGCTCGCCGCGGATACCCGGGACACGCGCACCTATCGCGCCGAGCTCAGTGCGGACTGGCCGAATCTCTCGTCCCTGGCGGAGCGCGCTGCCTTTCTCGACGCGGAAGCCACTGACCTTCTGCCCGCCTGGTTTCGCGAGGAATGTCCCGAAGTCTTCACGCCGGTCGAACTTGAAGCGCAGCTCGCCCGCGCTCCGCTCTGGCTGAGGCTCCAGACCCACCAGCCGGCGCCTGTGAAGGAAGAATTTGCTGCAGCGCATTGGCGCACCACCGAGTCACCGGAATTGTCGTCCGCGTGGCGCGTGCACGGCGAGGCGGACATCACGAAGTCCACCGCCTACGCGAAGGGTTTGGTCGAGATCCAGGACCTCGGCTCCCAGTTCGTCCTCACGAGCCTTCGCCTCGAGGAAGGTGGGCGATGGCTCGATGCTTGCGCCGGGGCGGGTGGGAAGACGCTGCAACTGGCCGAGCTGCTCGGAGCCGAGGGATCGGTGGAGGCGCACGACATTCGCCCCGAAGCGCTCGACGAGCTGTTGCAACGCGCCGAACGCGCAGGCCTGGAAAACGTTCGCACCGTTGACCAACCCGCCCGCGCCGCCTACGACGGCGTGCTGGTGGATGCTCCGTGCAGTGGCTCCGGCACCTGGCGGCGTTCGCCTCATTTGAAATGGACGACTACGCCGGGCATCGTGGGGAAGCGGGCCACGGTTCAGCATAACCTGCTGGCCCAGTTTGCCGCCAGCGTCCGGCCCGGCGGGCAGCTGGTCTATGCCACCTGCTCGCTCAGCCAACGGGAAAATGCCCAGGTGGTGGACGCCTTTGTCGCCTCGCATCCAGACTTTGAGCCCGAGCACCTCAAACGCACCTTCGGTTTCAAGCCGGTGGACAAAGCCATCACGATCCTGCCTGCACGCCACGACACCGACGGCTTCTTCGTCGCCGCCCTGCGGCGAAGGTGATTTTCCCTTGCCGCTTCTCGACCCTCCCCAAGCATCCTTCCGTGGTTCCCGACTCCGATTATCGCATCAAGCTCCAGGTCTTTGAAGGCCCGCTCGACCTCCTGCTGTTCCTCATCCGCAAGAACGAGCTCGATATCTACGACATCCCGATCGAGTCGGTAACGCGCCAGTATATCGACGCGCTCCACGCGATGCAGCAGCTCGATCTCGACCTCGCCGGTGAATTTTTCGTGATGGCGGCCACGTTGATGGAGATCAAAAGCCGCATGCTCCTGCCGAAGGGCCAGCACGCGGTGGATCCCAACGCCGAGGACGACGAGATCGATCCGCGCTGGGAACTCGTCCACCAACTGCTCGAATACAAGAAATTCAAGGAGGCCGCCGCGAAGCTCGGCGAGCTGGCGACGCTGCGGCAGGACCTGATGGAGCGTTATGTCTCGGCCTTGTCCGGCGATCCGATCGACCGGCC
>JBDTJA010000248.1:0-14544 GCA_039936075.1 Opitutaceae bacterium
CCGCCGGCAGTTCCGGGCTCATTTGGCCGCCGCCTTGACCTGATAGCGCGCGAGAACCTTCGCGCCCAGCCGGGCCACCATCGGCTTGGGCAGTTTCGATCCGAAGAAGGCCATGATCTTGTTCTGCCAACCCGTCACCACCTGGCTCCGCCCCGCGGCCAGCGCCTTCAGGGCCGCCCTGACCACGGGCTCGCACTCCATGCTGAGCGCACTCGTGTTAAAATTGGAATTCATCCCGGCGCGGCTGGAAAAACTCGTCGCCGTCGGACCGGGACACACCGCGAGTGCACTCACGCCCGAGCCGCGCAGCTCCTCGTTGAGGGCCAGGCTCCAGTGCAGGACGAAGGCCTTCGAAGCCCCATAGGCCGCCATGTACGCCGTGGGTTGAAACGCCGCCGTGGAAGCTACGTTGATGACCGTTCCACCCCGGGTCTTGAGCAACGGCAGCAACCGCGCCGTCAGGTCCAGGACCGCGCGGATATTCACGTCCACCAATTCAAGCTGATGCTCCCGATTGGGTTCGGGAAAACTCCCGTACGAGCCGAAGCCGCTGTTGTTGATCAGGAGGACCCGACCGGTCGGGACGACCTGTGCCAGGAAGGACTCGATCCCCGCAACGGCGCTGGCGATCTCCGTCGGCCGGGACAAGTCACAAGGAAAATGGTTCAATTTTAACCCGATAATTTTTATGTCTGGTTTACGACGCGAGAGATTGCAAAACTGCAGGCTGGGATTCAATTTCCCCATCAGCTCAATGAACGATTTTCCAATACCGGAAGATCCCCCGGTCACGATGACGGTGGAAAACGAGGAGAGTGCTTTGCTGACCGATGGCATGAAATTGAGCGGAATAAATTTTCGCCCGACCGGTGTTCCGGCCGGGCTTTGTTCAACCCAGACATACCCCAGAAATATGAACAGCCCAAATAACCACGAACTGATCGTCTCCGGCATTCATCTCGAACTCACTCCGTCTCTCAAAATTTTTGTCCGCGAGAAAGCCGACCGGTTGTTTCGCCATGAGGAAAGGATCGTCCGCATCCGCGTAGAACTGGAATGTGATTCAACTCAGGAGGTCGGGGCTCGCTTCCATGCCAAGGGGCACATCGCGCTGCTCGGGCCAGGCATGAATGCGAGCGTTCAAGCGGACGAATGCCACAAGGCGGTCGCGCTGCTGGTGGACAAGCTCGACCGCATGCTCGAAAAACGACACCAGATCCACAAGATGAAGCGCAACCATCCACACGCCGTGGAGTTTAACGGCGTCGATCTGCCCAAGGCCCTCTGAGTCGTCTTCCCAATCCTGACTCAGGACTTGGCATTCTAAGCGCAGCGAAATCCAGCCCAGCAGGACTGATTTGACAGCCAATGATATGATATCTCGCTGCGAACTTCGATAACATCCCAGTGCATTTTTCACGTCGTTCAGAACAACGTGAATCGGAAAGCCCGCCGGTCCCCGGCGGGTTTTCTTGCTTCCGGACGTCCCGACCCTTGAACATCACGGCGTGATTGGTGACGTCATCTGGCCCACCCTTGGCCAAACCTCAGCTGACTCCCTGCCCTTGGGCAACGGCAACATCGCCGCCAACGTGTGGACGGAACCCAATGGCGACATCGTTCTCTACCTCGCAAAAAACGACGCCTGGGACCACCTCGGTCGCCTGATCAAAATCGGCCGGTTGCGCCTGCGGCTCACCCCTGCGCTCACGGCCGCCGCGGGGAAGTTTGAGCAGAAACTTTCCCTCGCCGACGCCGCCATCACCGTCAGCCAGGGCGATACCCGCGTTCAGCTGTGGATCGACGCGCACTGGCCACGTCTCGTAATCGAGGTGAAGAGCGCGACGCCTTGCAGCGTGACGGCCAGCCTCGACCCTTGGCGGACCGCCCCGCGTGAAATCTGTCCCAAGGAAGCCCACGGCGCCTGCGGCCTGGAGGGCGGTCCCGTCAAATTGGAGTCACTGCCCGACCATATCGTTTCCGGCGAGACCAATGCGGTCGTCTGGTACCAGCGCAATGAATCCTCCATCTGGGCGATGACGCTCGATCAGCAGGGACTGGGCGATCTTAAGGCAAAGTCTTCCGATCCGCTCCTCCATCGGACGTTTGGCGGTTACCTCACGGGCAAAGGGTTCCTCAATGCCAGCGATTCGTCGCTCGTTTCGGTGATGCCCACGAAAGCCACCACCCTAACGGTCACCGTGCATGGCGCCCAGACCGACTCGGTCGATTCGTGGCTGAAACTGCTTCGCGCCGCAGCCGCAGCCACGCCGTCGCGGACTGACTTATGGCGCGACCATCAGGCTTGGTGGCAGGAATTCTGGTCGCGCAGTTACATTCGTCCCGTCGCGCGCGCGCCCGACTCGGGTCAGGCCGCCACGATCGCCGAGCAATCGGCGTGGCAGCGCTACCTTGTGGCGTGCTGCGGACGCGGACTTTATCCGGTGAAATTCAACGGCGGGCTCTTCACCGCCGACTGGAATCTCAAGGACGAGGCCTTCGACGCGGACTACCGGCGCTGGGGCGGCGGTTATTGGTTTCAGAACACGCGGTTGATTTACTGGGCGCTCCTCGCGAATGGGGACTACGAGCTCACGCGCCCGCTGTTCCGGATGTACCGAGACATGCTGCCGCTGGCCGAGCAGCGCACGGAAATCTTCTTCGGCCACGGCGGCGCGTTTTTTCCCGAGACTCTCTATTTCTGGGGTGCCTATTTGCCCTCGAATTACGGTTGGGACCGCACGGGAAAGGTGGCGCAGGACATCGAGAACCAGTACATCCGACGCTATTGGGTCGGTGGCTTGGAGCTGATCGCGTTGATGTTCGAGACCCACGCGCACATCGGCGACATTGCCTTGCTCGAAGAGGAACTCCTCCCGATCGCGCGCGCGGTCCTGAACTTTATCGCGCTGCATTATCCCAATGATGCGCGCGGCCGACTCCATCTCGCGCCCGCCCAGTCACTAGAAACGTGGTGGGAAGCCGAGAACCCGATGCCGGAGATCGCCGCGCTGCACTTTCTCCTACCCCGCCTCCTCGCCTTGCCCGGCCCGGCCCTGCGTCCGGTTGACCGCGACGCCTGGAACGCGCTCGCCGCCCGCTTGCCGCCCCTGCCGACGGGAGAAAAGGATGGACGAAAAATTCTCCTCGCTGCCGAGAAACACGAAACCGTCCCCAGCAACACGGAAAATCCCGAGCTCTACGCCGTGTTTCCTTTCAAACTTTACGGCGTGGGACGGCCGAACCTCGAAGTCGCGCAGTGGACATTCACCCGGCGAATGTTTCCCGAAACCGGCGGCTGGCGGCAGGATGCCGTGCAGGCCGCGTTGCTCGGACTCACTGAGCCAGCGGCGTTTTACGCGAACAAGAACTACAATGACCGCAGTAACTTTCCTGCCACGTTTAAGGGGTTCTGGGGGCCCAACTACGATTGGATCCCGGATTTTGATCACGGCAGTGTCACCCAACTCGCGCTCCAAACTATGCTTGTCCAAGCCGTGGACGATAAAATCTATCTCTTCCCCGCCTGGCCCGCCGACCGCTGGAACGTGACCTTCAAGCTGCACACCACCGGCCGGACAGTAGTCGAGGGCGAACTCAAGGACGGTCAGGTCGTCCACCTGACCGTCACGCCCGCTGAACGCAGGAAGGATGTCGTGGTTCTGCTCGGGCGGGACAGATCGGGGTTGTAGGGCGGGATCGCTGAATCCCGCCTTCATATCGGTCTGTTTGATGCGCTGTCCACCAGCCGAGGTGAAGGCCCGATCAGCGATCCCGCCCTGCCTCGCAAGATTCCGCGATTCACGGCTCTATCAGCCAGCCCGCACGGGTCAGCAACGCTCCTTCTTTTGCCACGCGAGCGTTGCGTGATCCTCCCGGATCGCTACCAAACTTGGCATGGCTAGCGCCGAAACAGTTGTCCCGCCGAGTTCCAACGTGGCTGAGCAGACGGTCCTCAAGATCCTGCTCGCAATGAGCGTTTCTCACCTGCTCAACGACACCATTCAGTCGCTGCTGCCCGCGATCTATCCGCTGCTGAAGGACAACTATCATCTCACTTTCACCCAGATCGGCCTGATCACCCTCACGTTCCAAGTCACGGCCTCCCTGCTTCAACCCCTCGTGGGATTCTACACGGATCGTCACCCGAAGCCTTACTCCCTGGCGGTCGGCATGGGCCTGACCCTCATCGGCCTGATCATGCTGTCGCGGGCCCATGACTACCGGATGATTCTCTTCGCGGCCGCGATGGTCGGCATGGGTTCATCCATCTTCCATCCGGAAGCTTCGCGCATCGCGCACATGGCGGCCGGGGGGCGCCACGGGTTCGCACAGTCCCTCTTCCAAGTCGGCGGGAACCTCGGCTCCTCCCTCGGTCCCATCGCAGGCCTCTTCATCGTCTCACACGGCCAACCGTCGATCATCTGGTTCGGCGGCATCGCGGCGCTCGGAATTTATATCCTCTCCCGCGTCGGCGGCTGGTACCAGCGTAACCTCGCCCAGCATCTCGTCCGGGCCAAGGCGCGTCAGCGCGACGCGGCGTCCCGCTTTCCCCGCCGGACCGTGATCTTCTCGATCGCGATCCTGCTCGTGCTGATTTTTTCAAAATACGTCTACCTCGTCAGCCTGACGAACTACTACACGTTTTACCTGATCCATCACTTCGGCCTCTCGGTTCAGCAGTCGCAGGTCTACCTCTTCATTTTCCTGCTTTCCGTCGCGGGCGGGACGTTTTTCGGCGGCCCACTGGGCGATCGCTTCGGCCGCAAATACGTCATCTGGTTTTCGATCCTTGGAGTTGCGCCCTTCACGCTCGTGCTGCCGCACGTCAGCCTGACGGCCACGGTTGTCCTGAGCATTTTCATCGGCGGCATCCTGTCGTCGGCCTTTTCGGCCATCCTCGTGTATGCGCAGGAGCTCATCCCCGGCAAAGTCGGTCTTGTTGCCGGCCTGTTCTTTGGCTTCGCGTTTGGCATCAGCGGCGTCGCCTCCGCCGCCCTTGGCAAACTCGCCGACCTCACCAGCATTGAGCACGTCTTTTTCCTCTGCGGTTTCCTCCCGCTGATCGGGCTGCTCACCGGCTTGCTGCCGAACATCGAGACGCGGCGCTCCGCCAAGACCTGACCGATAGAGTAATTCCAAACGTGTCATAGCCGAAGGGCAGGAAGTAGCTACGAGCGTGAGCGAGTGGCCGGCACCCTCCACTCGCTCACGCTCGTGGCTACACCCTTTTTAAATGCGCATTAGACAGATTGGCCTGCAGAGGAGTCTATTGTGGGTTGGGCTTTAGGCCCGATATCCGATCTTCTGATACCAACGTCCCGTGAAGAATAGACTATACAGCAGCGTGATTTTGTGAGAGAAAAGGTGATGGCAAGAAGCTTACCGAAACTGGGAGAGCAGGTGGTGGGGGAGATCGAAACGGCGTGGGCGCAGCCGCAGGAGGAGTGGGCGCGGCGGCGGCTGCTGGTGGTGCGGCTGATCGCGCAGCACGAGCTGACGGTGGCCGAGATCATGCGGGTGGCGGATGTGTGCCGGCAGACGGTGTTTGTCTACCGGGACAAGGTGGTGGCCGAAGGGGTGGCCGGACTGCTGCAGCGCGGCAAGGCCCCGGGGAACCGGCCGGCGGTGCGCGGGGCGGTGCGGGCGGAGTTTGTCCGCCGGCTGGAAGCCGGGCAGTTCCGGCAGGCGCGGGACGCCCAAGCGTGGATCAAGAAACGCACCCGGCGCAGTCTGAGTGAGAGCGGGGTGCGCAAGGTGCTCCGCCGCCTGGGCGGCAAGCTGAAGGTGCCGCGCAAGAGCCATGCGAAGAAGGATCCGGCCAAGGCCGCGCAGTTCAAAGCCGAGCTGCCCGCCAAGCTCACCGCCGTGGTGGGCCCCGCGCCGACCCAGCCGGTGCGCCTGTGGGTGCTCGATGAGCACCGCTACGGACTGCTGCCGGTGATCGGCCGGGTCTGGGGCCTGCGCGGCGTGCGCGTGCACGCGCCATATGCCACGAAATACAAGTGGGGCTACCTGCACGAGGCGTTGGAGGTCGACGGGGCCCACGCGAGCGAGCTTTTGTTCACCCCGGCCATCGACCGGGACATCCACGCCCTCTTCCTCCAGCAGATCGCCGACTCTGATCCGGCCGCCCTCCACGTCGTGATTCAAGATCAAGCCGGCTTCCATCTGCCGCCGGGCGACCCCCGGATCCCGGCCAACCTGCGCCTCCTGCCCCTGCCGCCTTACTGCCCGGAACTCAACCCGGTCGAGCGCTTCGGCGGTCTGCTCAAAGCCCAAGTCCGCAACCGCCTCTATCCGAACTTGCGCTGCCTCGAGGACCACCTCGCCGCCGCCGCCCGGCGCTGGACCGCCCCGGACAAGATCGCCGGCCTCATCCACTCCTGGCTCGCCGATCAGGCAAACTCTGGCGCTCCAATATAAAGTCTGTTTATTAGGGCACGTTGGTATTATACCCTTCTCGTCGCGAGGTGCGCGAAGCGCGCCGTGGCGACCCAGCTGAATTGCTTCGTCGTTCCGCCGAGCGGGACTTCACGCAATGTCAGAGCAATAGCCACGGGCGATGGGTATGACTCTCTGAGGTTCGGAGGATCGACCTTCGCGCCTCTTCGCGTGCTTCGCGGTTAAACTAGGTCGTCGGCGGCTTGGGCAGAAGCTTGGCGACGACCGCGAGCAGCACGATCACGACCAAGCCAAGGACGCCCCAGAAAATGTAGCCACCCTTCAGGCCGGCGAAAGCGCTGCGGGGGGCGGAGTTCGGGTCACCAGCGGAAAGCGTGGCAACGTTGCGGCTGGCGGTAAGGAGTTTTCCGGCCACGAGGCTCAGATCGTAGCGTGGAGGGTTGGCGGATCGGCGACCGTAGATCAGCGCGGTCCCGTCGGTTTCCTCGACCTTGTAAACCAGCCGCACCACGGGGTACACGGCCTGCACGGTGCCGAGAGTGATCGCAGGATTGTCGCCGTTGTCGGTTTCGATCCAGAGGATGTCGGTCTGTGGGCGCCCGGTCATTTCGAAGATCCGCTTATCCGTCGTGCCGGGCTCGGGCTTCCTGCTCCAAGAGCCGGAGGCCAGAAGGTTTTCGTACGACTGCCCGTCGGCCGGATTAATTTTTTCGTAGACGCGGAATTCGCGCGAGAAAAGCGGGTTGCTCGAGGTCAGCACCAGTCGGCGAATCGGCGCCCCGGCCTGCGGCAGGTGCAGCTGCCACACGCTGACGGACGGGCGCTTCGCATCGGGAGTGGCGGTGGGGACCAGCGCGACGGAACGGGCCAGCGCGGGTTGCTCGAGGACATAGGGAATCTGGTTGCCCGCCCGCAGGATGCGCAGGTCCCCGAAATCAGGCCGGGACCGGGCGAGTGCTTCCAGATCGAGTTCGAGCTCCTGCACGCCGGGACGCTGCATCAGGATGGCCCGGTGCTCGGTCCATTCGGTGGCGTCGAGCGGGGCACCGGCCAGCGGCACGTCCGGCAATGATTCGCGGGCCTGATAATTGGGCATCGGCTCGAGGTCTCCGGGAACGACGGACGTGGCACGGGCCTCTCGCATTTGGGAGGAAAATCCGGCGAGGTCGTACTGGGGTGCCGTGGCCTGAGGGTTGCCCGTGAGCAGGAAATAGTCACCGGCAGTGGCCGCCACGAACTCAAGGTCAACGGAACGGCGCTGGGCCTTCACGCCGGTGAGCGCGAGCGGAGGCGAGTCGCCGTTGTAAATATGCACCAGGACTTCGCGGGGCGCCGCGAGGAATGACAGTGGCACGGTGAGTTGGGTGCGAGGCGGGGCGCCGTTGAGCGCGACGCGATAAATTGTGCCAGAGCCCTCGGTGCGCTCGCCGGAGACGCCGTCGCGCACTTCCCGGATGGTCACCGCGACGCGGCGCATGAACAGAGGTTCGTTCGTCTCAAATTCCAGCGCCGCGAGCGGCAGGTGACTGCCATCCAAGGTCAGCGTGAGCACGGTTTCACCGGCAAACTCGTCGCGCCGGGTGATCTGCGCACCGACCGGGATGAGGGGCGAAGGCGACGAAGATTGGTAGTGCAGATAGCCGGTCGTGAACGGGATCGCCTGCGCTTGGCCGTCGGTCACCACCACGCGGACAAAGCCGGCGGAGTGGCCGGTGAGTGGCAGATCAAGTTTTTCCGCGCCCCATTGGCGGAAGAGGGGCAGACCCTCATCCAGCAAAGTCCACTTCACCCCGTCGTTGGAGACCTCCACCCGCGCCGCGCGGAGAAAGTAAGGATGGGGGGTGGACAGACTCACCGACTCCAAGGGACGGGTCTTATCCGGGGTCGCGAGGGTGATCACCGTGGTACCCGCGACGAGTTTCACTTCGAAGGAAGTGGGCGCGGCCGTCAGATTGCCTGGCAACGGCGCTTCGCCGAGGAGAGAGGCGATCTCGAGACCGTGGGCGTCAATGACCCGGAGATCCGCCTGCTGGGGACTCGCCGAGTCAAAGGTGGCCGGGGTCAGCTCCACCCGCACCAAGCCGGGCTCGGTGACATGGAGCAGTTGCCGGTGCGACCACTCGGTGGGCGTGAGCGCCGCACCGAGGGAGGAGGCCCCGATGAGGGCCAGGAACAGCGCGAGACGGTCAGGACGGAGGAGACTTTTCATTGCTCGGCAGGAAGCGTTGGTAGGCAAAGGAGGCAAGAATGGCGATGACGGCGACGGCGAAGAGCGCGCCAATGCGGTAAAGCTGCGCCAGCCGGGCCAAGTCGTGGAAGAACAGTTTCAGGAGGGCGACGCTCAGCAGGGCGATGGCGGCGTAGCGGGCGAGCTTGGTCTTCTTCCAGATGCCGGCGACGAGCAGGCCAAGGGCGAAGAGTGCCCATGCGATCGTGTAAGACATGTCGCGGGCGAAATTGCCGGAGAACTGCCATGTCAGCGCGCTGGAGCCGATGGACGTGAAGTAGTCCGCGATCTCGATGTTGAGGAGGAAAAACGCGAGAATGACGCCGAGCGCATTGAAGAGCGGCGGAGCGTCGATGCCGAGCACGCGATTGCGCGGCGGTGCGGTCAGCCAGGCACCGACAAACAAGCACGCGATCGCGAGGCCGTACGCGTAGAGGTACCAATTGAAGATCGGGGTCGTGCTGCGCGCATGGTATTCAAAGACGGCGGGATTGAGCGCGAGCCGCGCGAAGGCGACGACCAGCAGGACCGCCCCGGTGGCCTGCAGGCCGCGATGCGGCACACGGTAAAACAGCCAGAGCAGGGCCGCGCCTTCAAGCGCCCACGCGACCGTGAGCCACTGGCGCTCGAACTGGACGGGAAAGACGAGGGTGATGAAGAAAAGCGCCACGCCGCCGAACCACGCGAGTTGGTTGAGCCGGGCCGGATGGTCGGCTGGTTCACCCCGGAGGATGAGCATCAGGCTCGCGAGCGGGGCCAGCGCGAAGAGGGCCGGGATCGCGCCGAGCAGGTCAGCCGGCCACATGGGCTTGAGCGCCGCGTAAATCATCCAGAAGTGCGCGAGGCCGCTCAGCGCCGCCATGGCCCACGGACCCGTTAGCTGCGCGAAGACTGAGCGGAAAAGAAACGGGTAAACGGTGAACACCGCATAAAAGCCCAGGTACCAGCCGAGCGGCAGGGGCGCACCCATCGAGGCGTAATGGCTGTGCCACGCGTATTCGAGTGCGGCCATGCCGGCCAGGGCACAGGCGGGCAGCCACTCGATCACGAGCAACCGCGCCAGGCCGAGCGTAAGCACGACGAGCAGGAGGCCGAGGCCAAACACCGCGGACGGATTGGGGACGTTAAGCCGCAGGCACACCATAATGAGCAGGAGAAACGGGAGCAGGGAGGCGAACGCCGGAAGTTGCGCCCGCGCGTCACCAAAAACTCCCGCCAGCGGTTGGTCGGCGGCGGGAAGTTTCGCGCCGAGCTTGCGGACGAGCCAAAGGCCGGCCGCAAAGAAAAACACGGCGAACCCACCGATGATGAACAGCAGTGACGGATCAAAGGCCAGCGCGGCGGGAACCCGGAAGATGCACGCGCCGGTGGCGACCAAGGTGAGCACCAGCACGGCGGCCACGGCCACGAGTGAAGCGCTGAGGAGCGCGAATCCGATTGCCAGCATGTCCACCAGCAGGATGGCGGGCCAGATGAGCAGGGACATCGAATCGAGTTTGAAGATCGGCACCAGCATCAGCAGCAGCGTGAGGGGTGGGAAAAGCTGACTCCACGCGCTCGGGGCGGTTTCGGGCCGACGACGCTCGAGCAGGAGGGGAAAAACCGTGTGCAGCGCGGCGAACAACAGGTACGCGACCAACCCCCATGGCAGGAGGGCGTCAGTGAGGTTATTGCTGGTCCAGCCGGCGAGGAGGAGAAACGCCACGACACCGCCCGCCAGGTGAATGCGCGGCAGGCTTTCATCCCGCCAGGCCAGGATCAACAGCGCGGCATCCGTGAGCAGCACAAAGCCGAGGAAATGTCCGGCTTGGGCGGCGACGGTTGGGTAACCTAGAAAGTGGAACGCAAACGCGAAGGCGACGAAGGGCAGGGCCGCCGCGGACCAGGAGAGCAGGGGATCGGCGCGTCCCCGCCGCCGCGCGAGATCATTGGCGCCGATAAACAAGGCGCAGAAACCCAGACAGATCGTCATCGCCGTCGTGGTTTTCTCCGGCGCATAAAAACGGTCCGCCCAGCCCACCATCATCAACACCGTCCCGGTCACGCCCAGCGGCACGAGATAGAACCACCGGCGGTGCAGGGCGACGGCGATGAGTCCCACGTTGAGCAGCGCGAGGTAGCCGAAAAGTCCGGGCGGGTTGTCGTGGCCCGTGTTGATCAGCACGGGCGTGAGAAAACCGCCGAGGATGCCGAGGATGGCGACGACCGGCGCCGCCAGGCGCACGGCGAGGATGAAGGCCGCCGCCGTGATCAGCGCCATGAGCAGGAAAGTCGGGATCGGCCCAAAAAACGCGAAATGATAGACGGAGTTGCAGGCGAAGGTGACGGCGTAGAGCGAAACGACGCCCGTCGCCACCAGCGTGCGGGACGTGACCCGGAGTTTTTCAGAGGTAATTTTCAATCCGCCGACAATCAGTGCGGCACCGAGCAGGAACCCGAGGGCCACGCGTACCTCGGGCGGGATCAGGTCGTGCTCGAAGGAGTATTTGACGAAGAACGCGACGCCGAGAAACAGCGCGAACCCGCCGAGCCAGGCGAAGAGCTTGGCGCCCATGAACTGCTCCCAGTTGATGACGGGCTTGGCGGGCTTCGGCGACACATAGACGGGGCGCGGCGGGATCAGCACGGGCGGCAGTGGTGGCGGCTCGGCGGCGGGCACCGGAGAAGGAGTCGGGGTCGCAACGGGCGCCACCATGACCGGGGATGGAGCGACGATGGCTGGTCGGACGGGCAAGGGCGCCGGCGGGAGCCCGACGGCGGGCTGAGCGGTGACGACGGCAGGAGCCGCAGGCACGGACGAGGGCGCGGGCGCGATGGGAGCGGACTTCAACTCGGCGCGCTGCGTCTCGATTTCCTGCTGCAGGGTCGTGATCTGCTGCTGCAGAATTTCGTGGTCCCGGCGCTGGCCGAGGATTTTGACGATGGTCCAGATGGGCAGGACCACGAGGACGGCGAAGAGATAAAATCCTAACAAAACAAGGAATGCTTCCATAGGGGTCGAACCGGAGTCTCTTCAGTGACTTGCACCGCAGGGCTTGGCAAGTGTGGCCATGGCCGGACTAGACATCGTTCGGGTCGGCCACCATGGTCGCCGTGCAATGCTTTCCTTTACCCCCGGTTTGTGGCGTGGCTTGGCTGGTGCTTTGATCATTTCCCTCCTGGCTCCGGTGGCCGCGCGCGCCGCTGACGCTCCAGCGCGGCAGCACCGATTTTTGATCGACCACGATGGACACCTGCTGTTTTCGACGCTCACGACGAACTTTCGCGCCGACGTCGACGAGGAGGTTCGCGAGATTCCGGCGAACGTTACGACCTATCTGCTCTGTAGCGGCGCCGGGCGGTTTTATTTCCCCACCAAGGTCGGCCTCGTGGATCCCAACCTAAAACAGCTCATCGCCGAGCACGCGAAGGGAAACGATCCCTTTGGTTATTTCCTGCAGCAGCTCAAAGCCTCGGGCCGCGAGACCTTCGTCACGTTCCGCATGAACGACGTGCACAATCCGACAGCGGAGAATCATTGGAACATGCCGCTCGTGCGGGAACAGCACCCCGATCTCATCGCCCGGCCCGAGGCGGCCGCGCGCGGCGACCCCGAGTGGATGAACTGGAGCCTCGATTTCTCGCGGCCCGAGGCTTCGGCCTACGTCGAGGCGATGTTGCGCGAAGTCGTGGAGCGTTATGCCGCGAACATGGATGGACTGCAGCTGGACTGGATGCGTTTTCCCCGCCACCTCTCCGGCGTGGGCGAAGAAGTCTGGGCGAAGCGCGCCTATCTCACGCACATCGTGGAAATGGCCCGGACGCTGACCCGGGCGCACGGGTTGAAGTTGTCCATCCGCGTGCCCAGCTCGCTGCGAGGCTGTCATGTGCTCGGGCTGGATGTGGCGGATTGGGTAAAGCGTGACTTGGTGGACTTTGTCACCGTCTCCGACTTTCTCGATACAGACTACGAAATGCCGATCAGAGAGTTTCGCGACGTGCTCGGGCCGAAGATCCCGATTTATGCCTCGGTGGAAATCGAGCATGGCTGGCAATTCCACTGCCCCGAGTCGCTGCGGGGCGCGGCCACCGGGCTCTACGATTCCGGCGCAGATGGGATCAGTCTGTTTAACTTTGTCGTGCGTTATCAATTCGGCGCGGTGCCCTACGATTGGCTGGTGGGACTCGAGTCGCCCGCGACGGCCGCGCGCAAACCGCTGCTGTTTTCGATGCCGGTAAACAAATACCGCAAGGAAATGGATCTCCCGGGACTACTGCCCATCTCAGTGCCGGCGCATAGTGCGGTGACGCTCCCGTTGCCGGTGCCACCCCTGGCGCTGCCCGCGTGGCGGACGCGTCTCCTCATCGAAGCCGATGCCCCACTTGTTGTGTCATTGGGCGGACACGCGATCGAACTGATCCCGACACTGCACCCCACCGAGATGTTCGTGGAATTCATCCCGCCCGCGAATATCATTTCGAATCTTGGGGGCCACCGCCCGGCGCGCGACCAATCGCATTTTTACCGCTTTGAACCCGCGTTGCTGCACGTGGGGGCGAACACCCTCGAGCTGCGCAATGACACCGCCCAACCGATCGAGGTACGGCGGGTAAATCTCGGGCTGTGGTAGAGACGAAGACAGACTCAGACTTCAGAGTGTTTTCAAAAAAATCATAGTCGAAAAACAGGAAGGAGCTACGAGCGTGAGCGAGTGGACGGCGCCCTCCACTCGCTCACGCTCGTGGCTACGCCCTTTCTCAATTCGCTTAACCGCGAAGATCGCCAAGGCCGCGAAGGCGGAGTCATCGGAAGATTGCCGCAAAAAGGTATAAAAAATCCCATGGCTTCGGCTCAAATCCACCGCGCGCCGATCGGCGCAAGTGAGATATTACCGCCGCCCATCGGCCCTGGTGTTTCTTTGGGTCAATCCCGCTGAGTTTTGCGGCTGGAGCTTCGCGACCTTGGCGAGCTTTGCGGTTAAGTACGAATTCACCGCGCCGTCCAGCCGCCGTCGATCGGTAGCGCGGCGCCGGTGATCGACTTGGCGGCATCGCCGCACAGGAAAATGGCCAACGCGGCAATGTCGTCGATTTCGACGAAGCGTTTGGAGGGCTGCGCGGCCAGGATCACTTCCTTGATGACGCGATCGTGCGACAGGTTGTGCACCCTGGCCTGGTCCTCAATCTGCGTCTGCACGAGCGGCGTGAGCACATAGCCGGGGCAGATCGCATTGCAGGTGATGCCGGTCTCCGCGACCTCGAGTGCGACGGACTTGGTCAGTCCGACCTGGCCGTGCTTGGCGGCGACATAGGCAGACTTGAAGGGCGACGCGACCAGGCCATGGGCGGAAACGAGATTGATGATGCGGCCCCAGTTGCGCTGCTTCATGCCCGGCAGCGCGGCGCGGATCGCATAAAAACTGGAGTTGAGGATCACGTTCTGGATCGCGGTCCAGCGCTCCACCGGAAACTCCTCGACGGGGGAGACGAACTGAAAGCCGGCGTTGTTGATCAGGATGTCCACGCTGCCGAACGCCCCTTCCGCGGCCGCGATCAAGCCGGCGACCTCATCGGCCCGGCTCACGTCGGCGGGATGATGGAGAACGCGAACCCCGGTTTCGGCGGTGAGCTCCCGCCGCAATTTTTCAATCACGATGGCGTCGCCAAAGCCATTGAGCATCACATTCGCGCCGGCGTGGGCCAGGGCGCGAGCGAGTCCCAGCCCGATCCCGCTGGTGGAACCAGTGACGACGGCAGATTTGTCTTTGAGCATGGGGTTTTTCAAGCAGTGGCCCGCGCATTGGGCGAATGAACGCGCATCAGGATGATGCCTGCATTGTCAGGATTAGCATACATTCGCGCAATTCGCGGGCAGTCGTTTTTATCAGGGAGTCAACGTCGCGAGCCATTGAGCCAATTTTGGCCAGACGCTC
>JBDTJA010000249.1:0-6852 GCA_039936075.1 Opitutaceae bacterium
GATGGCTTACAGTCTCCACTCGTATTACGCCGCCGAACACGTGGCCGCGCTCGCCAAGCGCGTGGGCGAAATGCGCGAGCCGCCGCTGGGCCTCGACGCCGTGCCTGATCCCGCTCTCGCAATCTTCCTCGATGAGGTGCTCTCCGCCCCGACCACGTCAGCGCTCCTGCTTGGCCTCTACGAACACGCCCTGCCCGCCCTCGCCACGTCGCTCACTCGCTATGCGCAGGACACCAACCTGCTCGCCGACAGCCCGAGCGTGCGAGTCGGCCGATTCGCCGCCCTGGAGGTGAACGATATGCTCGAGTACGGTCGCAAAGCGGTGCCTTGTCTCGTGACTGAGTCCCAGCGGGTCGAGTACGCCCTGTGGCTCACCCGCCTGGCCGAGCTGCTCACGGCCGCCGGTGAGCTCGATGGCTCGCAGCCTGCCTCGCCGCCCCCTTCGCGCCTCCATTCCGCCCAGCCCTTCGTGTTCGATCCTAAACCGCAGCGCGATGAGCGCTTTCCCGATCCCTACAACATGGGCGTGCACGCCGAGGTGTTTCTTTACGACGAGCAATTCGCCGCGCAGGACAAGACACTGATGATGCTCTATAAGCGCCTGCGCGAAATCGACGTTCCCGAGATGATGGCCTCCATCATCCGCGAAACCCCCGGCAAGCCCTGGAGCTACTATCTCGACATGACGCGGCAACTCTGGGACGAGGCGCGGCACGCGATCATCGGCGAAGTGGGCTTCGCGCGCCTCGGCCTCGACTGGGCCAAACTCGTGCCAGTCAATTTCACCTGGTCGCTCGCACTCAATACCCAGCTTGGCCCGCGGGAACGTCACGCCGTGCTCTATTTCATCGAGCAGGGCCTGATGTCGAAAACGGGCAAGCGCTACGAGTGGGAGGTCGGCCTCGAGTCCGGCGATGAATTTTCCGCGCTCGGCCAGGACTTTGACTGGGCCGACGAAGTCCTGCATGCCCGCATTGGACGGGATTGGTACGTGAACACGTTCCACAGCGCCAAGGAGGCCATCGCCTACGGTGACGCCCATTGGTCCAAGATTCTGATTGATTGGAACGCCTACAAAACGGCCGGCCTGACACAGCATCACAACTGGTGGCCCGAACTCTATCGCGCCGCGTGTGCCCATTGGGGCCGCAAACCCGACCCGCGCGCCCTCGCCTATTCCACCAGCTACCAAGTCGCCCGCGCGGACCTGAAGGAGATTTCCGCCTCGGCGTAACTCGGCCGCCTCTCGGGTTGTCATTGCGAGAAGTTCCGCGCGGGCGACGTAGCAATCCATCCGAATGGATCGCCGAGCCCAGCCACACCGCGCCCGCGATGACGACGCAGCCACCTATCTTGACCGCGTTTCCATTTCCTGCCCCATTCCTGAAGTTCCCCTGATGCTTACCCCGCCACAGATCCAGTTCTACCGCGACTCCGGTTATCTCGGCGTCGAAAACGTGTTCGCCCCGGCCGAGGTGGCCGAACTGCGCCACGTGACCGACGAGTTCGTCGAAAAGTCCCGTGCGGTCACGACCAACGATGCCGTGTTTGATCTCGAGCCAAGCCACACCCCCGAGGCTCCGCGACTCCGGCGACTTAAGGACCCAATCAAGCAGCACGCCGTTTATCTCAATGCGATCAAGCATCCCAAGCTGCTGCAGATTGTCACCCAGCTGATCGGTCCGGCCATCACGACCAATGGCAACAAGCTCAACCTCAAGCTCGCGGACGTCGGCAGTCCCGTCGAGTGGCACCAGGACTGGGCATTTTATCCGCACACCAACGACGACCTGCTCGCCGTCGGCATCGCCATGGATGACTCTTCACTCGAGAACGGCTGCCTGATGGTGATTCCCCAATCCCACCGCGGTCCGCTCCTCGATCATCACCAGGATGGCGTCTTCGTCGGCGCCGTCACCGACCCCGGCTTTCGGCCCGATGGCGCCGTCCCGATCATGCTCAAGGCCGGCGGCATCTCGATCCACCACACCCGCACTCTACACGGCTCCGCCCCCAACCGCTCGAAGCACGCGCGCCGCTTGCTCCTCTTCCAATATTGCGCCGCCGACGCGTGGCCGCTCCTGCCCGGTGACAAGCCTTGGGAAACTTACGCCGGCTCCGTGCTGCAGGGTGCGCCCGTGACCCAACCGCGTCTCACCGCGGTGCCCGTGCGTCTGCCCCTGCCCGTGGCCAAGCACGGTGGCTCGATTTACGAAAACCAGCGCGGCCTGAAAAACACTATTTTCGGCGCCGCGAAAATGTAGGGCGGGCTCGCCGAACCTCGCCTTGATCCGGGAATACCTTTCCGCGGATGGCGCCGATGAACGCGGATGACGGAATTTATCCGCGCCTAGCGGCGAAATCCTCGGTAAGGGTTCGCGGAGGTTTGGCGGGGTTCGGCGACCCCGCCCTACAACACGAACCGGGCCCCAAAACCGCTGTCCAAGTCCTCACGTCCTTCCACTCAACCCATCCATTCATGAAATCCATTACCCGCAAAGAAATGATCAAGCTGCTCAACGACGACCTGTCCCGCGAGTACCAAGCCATCATTGCCTACACCGTCTACAGCCAGGTCATCAAGGGCGCGAAGTTCCAACACATTGCCAAGGAACTGGAGAAGCACGCCGGCGAAGAGCTCTCCCACGCAATTAAGATCGCCAAGCAGATCGACTATTTCAACGGCACGCCCGTCACGATTCCTCAGCATGTGAAGATGTCGGACAACTCCGAGGACCTGCTCAAGTTCGACTTGGCCAACGAGGAAGAAACGATCAAGCAGTACCGTCAGCGCATCCTCCAGGCAGAAGCGATGGGCGAATACGCGCTCAGCGAAACCCTCCGCGAAATCATCGTCGAAGAGCAGGAGCACATGACCGATCTGGCCAACGCGCTCGGGATCGATAATCCAAAGATTAGCAAAGAGTAGTCATTAGTTCGGGGTCCAAGGCGGCCGCGTCTGCCAGTTGGGGATTTTTCTCCCGACGCAGACTTGAACACGGATTACGTCATCCCGATACGGATCGATTTTGACCCGACTTAGGATTGATTCAGGTCTGCGCGTGAAATCCGGGTTCAGTCTCAGGCTGTTTAAATCCTGCGGGACGAAGTTAGCGGTCTTTCCAACCTTCGCGGTCTGATTTTCGGAAGAGTTACTCCGGCTGATCGTCGTTAGCTCGACGCTCCAGCTGCGCGGATTCGTCCCGAGAGTAACCCAATTCAAACTAAGGAGTGGATTCAAACCGCGGATCAGCGATTGCCATCCTCAGCTCGCGAAGGATCCACTGACATTCCGCAGTGGACTTCGACAGCATCCGACTGAATTCCTCCCTCCGTTCAGAACGACAAACCGCGCTTGAGGACGGCCCGCTAACCACGGGTTGCATGGCCCGATCCGGATCAATCTTAAGGCTGACTTAGGATTGATCCCTGGCTGTGCGTGAAATCCGCGGTCAGATTTCTGGTCAGGGTCAGCGCTTCAGCTCGGCATACCCATCCCGGACGTAGGCCAGGCTGGCTTTTACGTCGTAGGGATAAGCGATGTACGCGTCGGACATCTGGGGCCAGCTGTCGGCCAGATTCCAGAGGAAGATGCCCCAACAGTTCGGCTGGTTGCCGTAGAATTCGATCCAGAATTTCGAGGCCTCGCCCTGGAGCTGCTGCGTCTTCTCGATTAGCTCCGCGAGCGTCTTCGGCTCGGGCCAGCCGCGTTCCTTGATGCTTTTGAAGTTCAAGCGATGACGCTCGATGCGGTCGAGGCGGATGCAATCCGCGCCGTGAGTCAGATACTCCTCGTTGTACACCGGCCACAGGTTCTCCGGGCTGACGTACGTGCGAATCGTCTTCTCCGACGCAAAGCTGAGATGACCGATTTCCGTCACCATCCGCGGCTTCTGCTTCACGTAGAAATCCGACTTGTAGGAGAACCCATGACCCCAGATATGGCAGTCGCCCTCCTTCGGCTCGTTCTGGTCGTAGGTCAGCGGTGAGTACGGCGAGGTTGGCACGTACGGTGTAAGGGGCGCGTGCGCCAGCACGACCGACGGCAGCACTTCCTTGCTGAGCGGGTTGAAGCGGTAGTTCGGCTGCAGGAAACTGTTATCTGCCAGCACGTCGTTTTCGTTGTCACCGAACCAGGCGATGACTGAGGCGAAATTCCGCAGCCGCTTCACTTGGAATTCCGCCTCGCGGCGGCACTCGGCGAGGAATGCCGGATCCTGCGGGTAGCAGCCGCAGGCGAACATGAAATCGTGCGTGATCACGATGCCGAGTTCGTCGCACTTCGCGTAGAACGAATCCTTCTCATATACGCCGCCACCCCACACCCGCATCGCGTTGATGTTGGTGGCCTTGGCCGCGGCGAGCAGTTGGTCGTAGCGGGCGTCGTCCACGCGCACGAACATCGCGTCCGCCGGCGTCCAGTTCATGCCCTTGAGAAAGATCTTTTTGCCGTTGATCGCGAAGACGAAGGAAATGCCGCCGTCATCGTCTGGCTCCTGAATAAGCGCGACCGTCCGGATGCCGAATCGCCCCTTGCGAGCATCGAGCTCCTGGCCGCCGCGGCGGATCGTCGCGCTCCAATCGTAGAGTGGCTGGGCACCATGATTGTGCGGCCACCAGAGCTTCGCCGCGGGCACCGTGAATTTTTCCACATGCCGGCCGCCCATCGGATCACAGGCGATCGAAATTTTGCGCGTCTGTCCCGCCACCGTGAGCTCGCACTCAACCGCACCCGGGGAACCGTGGTTGTGCTTCAATTCCACCAGCGCCTCGAGTTCCGCCGTGCCGTCTTTCACCGATGTGGTGCTGACAAACACGTCCGCGATCTCCGCGCCGTCCACGATGAGCCAGGAAACAGGTTTCCAGATGCCGATCGTGACGAGGCGCGGCGAGATGTTCCAGCCGTAGCACGACTGGGATTTGCGCACCTGCAGTCGCGTGATCTGGCCATAGCCGCGCACTTCAGGCGTGTACATGCGGCCCTCCGGAAAGAGCGGAGCACCGAGGCGCACTTCGAGGCGGTTGGCGCCCGCCACGACCTTATCCGTCACATCGACCCGCAACGGCGTGAACTGATTGTTATTCCGGCCGACTTCCTTGTCGTTGAGATAAACCGTCGCGAAACAATCGAGCCCCTCAAACAGCATGTGCAGTCGCTTGCCGGCCCCCACCGTCGGCGGCGTGATTTCGGACTGATACCACCAGTCCATCTCCTCCATCCAGCGGATCTTGTCGTGGTTAAGCCCAAAAAACGGATCGAGGATTTTCCCCTCCCGGAGATAATCGAGATGCACGTCACCCGGCACCTGCGCCGGCACCCAGCGCTCCTCGAATGCCATGGCCGAGCAGGCCTGCGTCAGACCGAGATTGGGCTCGGTATGCATGATTCTCCACGTCGCGTTCAGGGGCACCGATGTTTTCATAGGGTAAAGTGGGTAGGCTCAGCCGGGGTTAACTAACAAGGACGCGGAATCAAACCCGTCCAAATCAAGCTGACCAGCATGAAACGAAAGAGTGCCGTAGAGCAAAACGAAGAGTTCGTGTCTCCCTACTATTCACTTATTTCTCTTGAGCATGCTCAAAATCTCCCGCGCTTCCTTCTTTAAGTTTTCGGCTGTTGTTTCCCCGCGCACATAGGCGTGCATCTGCTCACCCAGATTAACGAGCTTACCGCAGACAGTGCCCGAATCCGGACTCCATGTCTGGCCGGCACGGATGCCAATACCTGTGGCGAATGTGCTGAAATGATATGTGACTCCATCAAGACCAATTTTCGCGAAATCGGGGTAACGAGTTTGTGCGGTAGCCAGCGTGAAACCCGCCCGGATCTGATCTGCCACATCCTTACTGATCTGTTTTTGTTTTTCGATAACCACGATTTTATCGGCGTTTTCATTGGACCAGATCGACTTAGAAGTCGTGGCAGAGACCACAAACGTGCTCCCATCTTTCAATGAAAGATAGACCATGGTTTCTTCGCTGAATGAAGGGAGCGTCACCATAACTGCAGGGGAGCTCTCCACGACTCTTCCAACCAAGATATTACGCACCGAAACTAAGTAGGGCTGATCAAATCCATAACTGGATAAGTAGCCGTTGACTGGCTCGAGATGGGTTTCGGTTCCTTGCGCCACGAGAAACTGTGAATTGAGAAACAGAAACGCCATAGCGACAAACAGGACCAATTTTTTATTTTTCATGCGAGTACGCGGGCTCTCGTTTAATTCCCCAGCATCCGCACCCGCCGGTCCTTCCGGGGGAACTGCAACGTCACGACCGTGCCGATGCCTTCCTTGCTCTCGATGCCGATCTGACCGCCGTGCTCGCGCATGATGCGCTGCACGATCATCAGGCCGAGGCCGTGACCACCCGGCTTGGTCGTGTGGTACGGTTCGAACAAACGTCCGAGATCCTCCTGCTTGATGCCGGCGCCGCTGTCGCCGAAGAGCAGGAAAACACTCTCGTCATCCGCCCGTGACCGGATCCGCAGCTTGCCGCCGGGCTGCATCGCCTCGACCGCGTTCTTGATCAGGTTGAAGAATACCTGCTTCAGCTGGTTGCGATCCGCCATCACCACGGGCAAATCGTCAGGCGTCTCGATCTCGATCTTGATCCCGCGGTCAGCCAGCTCGCCGTGCTGGAACCGCAGCACTTCGGCCAGTACTTCGGCGGGATTGACCTCGGCGAGGTCGGGCGGACGCGGCCGGATGGCCTCTAGGAAATTGCTCACAATGCCGTCGAGCCGCTTGACCTCGCCCGCACAGATGCGAATCGACTCGTTCAGCGACGCGGCGTCGGCGTCCTGGGCGAGTTTCAGTTTCTTCAGCTTCCGCTCAATCAGCTGCAGGTGAA
>JBDTJA010000250.1:0-4501 GCA_039936075.1 Opitutaceae bacterium
CTCCCTTTGCCAAAACTGGCATTTTCAGGCGATCGAGCGTTTCGCACACCTCTCCAGCATCACCGACTACAGCGCGGGTGGAGTGATTTTTCCTGAGAACGAGTTCAACGAAAACTTCTTCATCATCTTTGAGCAGGACGCCCTCGTCACCCGCAACAACCGCCGCCTCGCCACCATCCACGCCGGGGATTTCTTTGGCGAGATCGGCCTCCTGCAAAACAGCGCCTCCAACGCGCAGGTCAGCGCGAAGCAGGACATGCGCTGCCTGAGCATCTCCCGCGTCGAATTTCTCCGCTTCGTCACGCACAACAATACCGTCGCCCTGGAGCTGGAGCGCGTCAGCTCGAAGCGTCTCGGCCGCCCGATCTTCCCCCTGAAAAAGGGCAACTTCCGCTCGACCTGAGTGCGTTCGCTGCCGGGCGAAGTCGCTTGCCACGCCGAAGACGGGCCGATCCCGGCCAAGCGAGGTGGGCCGTGCGCTCCGCGCGCGGCAGGATCGGATGTCGCGCGCGGAGCGCCCGACCCACCTTGCACTCAGCGGCAAACTTCGCGGTGCACGGCGATGACCGAGTCCGCGATATAGTCCGCATCCGCGGTCGTGTAGAGCCAGCCGAGCGGCAGCGCGATGAACCGCTTCGTCAGATCTTCTGTGCGCGGGAAATCTTCCGCCCGATAACCGGGCGCCGGCCAGTTCTTGAATTCCCGGAATGGCGAAGCCGCCACCGTGTGCGCGCGCCCCGTTTTCACATAATCTCGTCCATACTGCGGATAGGTGCCCGTGCGTTGGCCACAGTTGACGTTGAGCGCATCGAGTTTCTCGCGGAACGGCGTCACCTGCTCAGCGCGGTCGAGAAAGAAATATGGCTCAAAGCCAAACGATCCTGCCGGATCCGGCTCGCGCCGCAGCGTCACGCCCTTCAATTCCGCGATCCGCGGCAGGATCCGCGCCGAGAGCGCCCGACAGTGTTCGCGAATCTTGTCGACCTTGCGCAACTGCGCGAGGGCGACGGCCGCCGTCAGCTCCGACATGCGGAACTGACCGCCCGCAAACGCCGGCTCCGTGGCGGGCACGAGCGCCGCGTGATACGGCCGGTAATTGCCCAGATCGTGAAACCGCACGGCACGCTCGTAGAGCCGCTGGTCGCGCGTCACCACCATGCCACCCTCGCCTGAGGTCGCGACTTTGTTATTCTGGAAGCTGAAGGTGGCGATATCGCCCCACGCGCCAACCTGCCGTCCGCGATACCGGGTCCCGAGCGACTGGGCGCAATCTTCGATCACGTAAATCCCGCGCTTGTGCGCCGCGAGCAGGATCTCCTCGAGCGCGGCCGCCACCCCTTGGTAATGCACGACGATCACCGCGCGGGTGTGCGGCGTCGTCAGCCGGGCGATTTCCTTGGGGTCCAAATTGAGCGAGTCATCGATCTCCGCGAGCACCGGTCGCGCCCCCACGCGCACGATCGCCGTGAAACACGAGATCCAGCTCCACGCGTTCACGATGACTTCATCGCCCGGCCCGATCCCGCACGCGGCCATCGCCACCTCGAGCGCGGCCGACCCACTCGTCACCGCCAGCGCGCAATCCGTCGCAATATACGCACGAAATTCCTTTTCCAGCTGCGCCGCCATCGGCGGCGGATGGGCGGCATCATTGCCATAGTAACGAAATAGCTCCTTGCGGCGCAGCACATCGAGAACGAGCGCCTCTTCCTCGGCGCCAATGGCTTGAAAGCCAAGACCTGGAACCGGACGCGGGCGAAGAGCGGGAGCGGGCATGCCCCAGTCATTTTCTTCCTCACCGAGAATGACAAATCAGAACTTCATCGTCCTTCGGCTATGTCAGGGTGAAATATAAACAAAAACGCGTTGCTGTCCCACGGGGCGCGAGCTTGGGTCAACGTGGCTGCGGCAGCCTTGCCGCAGGTTACCCCAGCTCCAGACTGTGGCTAAAAGCCACAGCGACGCCCCACCCGCCATGTCCAGTGAACCCCTCGCCCGCGAACTCGGCACGCCCATCAAGGGTGTGAGCTGGGCCCGGCTGCATCCGGGGAAAACCGCCGACGGGAAAGCGTCGCTCCTCGCTTCGATGAGCCAGAACAATGGCGGGCTCTTCGTCATCGATATCAATCTGGAAACCGGGCACTGCCGCCAGTTTGCCGTCCACGACCAGGTAAACTCCACGTTCTCCGCTGCGTCCTATCGCTCTCTCCTCACCGGCATCCTCTACATCGCGTCGGGCTGGGACGCGCATTTTCATCGCTTCGACGCCAACCATCCCGAGAGGGGGTTCGAGGACCTCGGCAAATTTGATCCCGATGCCACCGCCCCGCTCGGACTCGGCGAATCACCCGATGGCAGCATCTGGATCGGGACTTATCCCGGCGCGCGGTTGACAAAATTTGATCCGGCCACCGGCCAGTTCACGAACTTCGGCCGCCTGGACGAGACCGACAACTACATCTATCCGCTCGGCGGCGACGATGGTTCGGTCGCCGCCATTGTGAAGTTCATCCGCCCACACCTCGTCGTCATTGATCCCCAAACGGGCGAATCCCGCGAGGTCGGACCTTCGGTGACCGATACCACGGACAAATCCCAGTTCGTGAAATTCTACAAGGCCACCGACCGCCGCCTCTACCTCGACACCCACACCGGTAAATTCCGGATCGACGGGATGAATCTCACGCCCGTGGACGAACTGCCGCTGCCACTGCCCGGCATCCACGCGACGTATAAGCACGCCTATCAGGCGCCCGCCGAAATGCCCGGCGGTTGGACCGCACATTTTCTCGACGACAATATCAACGGCACCGGCACGCCGCGAAACGTCCTGCTCGCCAACGCAAACCCGCTCGTCCCTTCGCGCACGCTCCATCTCGACTGGGTCGGCGGTGGCTCAAACATCCACATCATCCATCCCGGTCCCGACGGCCACCTCTACGGTACAAGTTATATGCCAAATCTCCTGTGGCGCGCGAAGTGCGCCACAGGAGATCTGCCCGCCCAAGCCTTGGCGACGGAAGGCGGCGAACTCGACGATCTCGGGGTCCACACCTTCGCCATGGGCGAAGCCTACTCGATGGCCGTGCACGACGGAAAAATCTACCTCGGCTCCTATCCCGAAGCCCGACTCTCCGTGTACGATCCGGCCCAGCCACGCCGCTTCGGCACCGGTGCCAACGACAACCCCCGCGACCTCGGCCGCCTCGACGCCGTCGGCTTCCGCCCCAATGCCCTCATCGTTACGCCAGATAAAAAACTCTGGATGGGCTCTAGCCCCGATTACGGCCTGCGCAGCGGCACCCTCGCATGGTATAATCCTAAAACCGGCGAGAAGAAATCCCACCGCACCGTCGTGCCGGACACAACGCCAGCCTCGCTGCTCTATCTGCCCGAGCTGAAACAAATCCTCGTTGGGCTCAGCATCGAAGCCGGCACCGGCGTACCCATCGAGCGTCTCGACGGCGCCTTTGCCCTCTGGGATCCGGTGAAAGATGAGCTCGTCTGGTCCGGCGACCTCGGCCTGAAGGATCTTGCTGATGTCACGTCACTCATTCCCGCCGGTAACGGTCTCGTCTATGCGCTCATCGGTCGCGGTGATCATATTCTCACTGCGGGACCACCAGAAGTTCGCCCGCGTCTCGCGCTGATCGACCCGGCCAGACGCACCGTCGTCACGTCGGCGTATCTGCCCGAGGATTTCGGCCCGCTCTCGTGGCACGGGCTCCATTCGCTGCGCGTCGGTCCAGGCGGCGCCATTTACGGCGCGACGGGCTATTGCATTTTCCGCATCAAACCCGGCACCTGCGACGTCGAACGGATCTGGCAGAAGGTTTACAAAGCGAAACGCGACACGCTCGTGTGGATCAACTCCGCCGATCCCGACGTCATCGACGTCGTCGGCCCCATCGTCGGACGTCAATTTTACTTTGCTACAGGCTGGCGACTGCGTGTGCTCACTCTGCCCGTATGAAACTGCCCCACCCCCTGATCCCGCTGTTCTTCCTCACTGTTGCCATGACCGCTGCCTCTGCCGCCCCTGCCGGAGAAATTATCGTGCGCGACCTCGGCGTGCCGGTCAAAGCCGTCAACTGGGTGCGCCTTCATCCGGGCCGCGGTCCCGATGGCCAACCCTCCCTCCTCGCCTCGATGGGCCAGAACAACGGCGGGCTCTTCGTTCTGGATATCGACCTCGCCACGGGCCATTGCCGGCAGTTCAACGCGCCGGGCAAGGCCCAACAGTATCCCACCGCCTCGTTCCGCAGCCCGCGCACCGGCGCGCTCTACATCGGCGCGCACGACGACGGCCACCTGCTGCGCTACGACCCGTCGCACCCCGAGCGCGGCCTCGAGGACCTCGGTGCGATTGACGGGGACCACAACATCTTCCCGACCGGCATCAGCGAGGCACCCGATGGCGCACTGTGGATCGGCGGCTATCCCGACGCCACGCTCACGCGCTTCGACCCCGCCACCGGCCAGTTCACGCGATACGGCCAGA
>JBDTJA010000251.1:0-19492 GCA_039936075.1 Opitutaceae bacterium
AACGATTCAGCCAGCGCCGGCCGAGGGCCGTCACGATGAATTGGGTGGTCGAAAAATAAACGAGGTCGAACCGGCCGTCGCGCAGCAGACGGTCACCGGCCGCCTTGAGTTGGAACCAGGCACGGTAGCCGAGGTTACCAAGGCCGACCCGTCGCGTGAGTGATGCGGGCAGGGCGCCGACGCGATGCACGGCCACGTCAGGGGGTAAGGCGGCGGCGAGCAACGGATCTTGCGGCGCTGTGGCGTCGGAGGCGTCGACGGCGAGCACGGCCGGTTCCCAGCCGTGCGCGCGAAAATACGGCAGGCTCATCCGCACGCGTTGGTGATCAGGCGCGTTGGTGGGCGGAAAATGCGGACTGATGATGAGGACACGACGCATAGTGGAAGGCGTCAGATCACGGGATCGCCGGCCGAATCGGCGTCGGGGGGAGGCAGAAGGAAGCGGAAGAAAAATTCCTGACCAGAGTTGCAGTTGCGAACCAAGTCGGGCGGGAGGGCCGGTTCGCGCCAGGGCGGAAGAGGCTCAAGCTGGGAACGGTACCGGGCGAGGGCGCGCGTCTTGATGAGCTGATAGTCCTCCGCGGCCTGACGGCAGTAGCCCTGGTTGAAAATCAGGCGTTGCACAAGCAGGCCGGGATTCCACCACGACCAAACCGGATACTGCCAGACATCCGGGCGCAGTGGGGTGCGGGCCAGGGCCGCGCTGATAAAACCAAAGGCAGCATCGTGCTCGCTGCTGCCATCGGGACTGCACGGCAGAAAAATTTCCTCGGGGCAGACCTCCATGATCAACTGGGCGAGGCGGGCGACCAGCGCTGCCTGCTGGGGCGCGGCGAGATTGGGCAGGGCGCCGTCGGGTTCGTCGAGAAAGTGAATCCCGCAGGATTCCACGCCAAGAATGGCAAGAGCGGCGAAGGCCTCGCGGCGGCGAATGGCACCCATCTCACCGGTCGAAGCCACGGGATGCCTGCTGTGTGAGGCGCGGCCATCGGTGATAAAGACGACCTGAACCGGCAGACCTTCGCTGCGCTTGCGCGCGATCAACGCACCGCAGCCGAGGGTTTCGTCATCCTGGTGAGGGGCGAAGACGATGCAGGGCCCGGTGCGCAAGCGGTAGGGACGGCTCAAGCAGGTGAGGAACCACCGGCACAGCCGCACCGCCAGCGTGCGGGTGGCGGTCTTCGCGCGACGCGGGCCAATCCGGCTCGCGAGCAGGGTGGCGAGGATTCCGAGAATGATGGGGCGAATGACCATGGCGTTAGTCGGGGCGAATCATGGGCGACGCCAAGGCCCGCGCCACGGCGTCGAGTAGTCGGGGCTCAGTTTGGGACCAATTAAACTGCGTGACGGCGGCGGTGCGGGCGGCGAGCTGGCAGGCGCGCAATCGGTGGCGGTCTGCCAATAATTCATCGAGGCGGGCGGCCAGCAGCGTGCTCTCGTGCGCCTGCACCAACAGGCCGCAATCGGGCGCGGCATGCATGATCTCGTTCTGGCCGGCGGTGTCCGCGGCGATGACGGCCAGTCCCGCGTTTAGATATTGGGTGATCTTGTTGGTGATCGTGAGATCGCGATTGCGCGGCCAATGCGGCTCGAGCGCGAGACCGAGGTCAAATTCGGCAAGCTTGGCCGGCAGTTCCTCGGGAGTGACGAGCGGAATGAAATGCACATCGCCGCGGCGAGCCTCGGGCAAGCGCGCCAAAAGATGCTGTCGGTAACTGGGCCGGGCATCGCCCAGCAGATGGACGTGGCTGCGAACCCGGGTCTGCGCCCACGCGGACAAAAACAATTCCAAGCCTCGACCCGGGCCGACGGTCTGGGAAAACCAGATGAACGCCGGCGGCTCCTTCCCCGCCGGCCGGTCGGTGCGGGCCCGCTCCTGCAACGGGAACGTATTGCGGAGCACAATGGGGCGGGGGCATCCGTAGGATTCAGCCAGCGCTGCCGCCATCGCGTCGGATGTCGCGGAGGCGTAGCTGGCATGGGTGAGTACAAACCTTTCCGCGCGTCGCAGCAGACGCAGGGGCCGGCTGCGGCGGTCGGCAAACAACAGGTCTTCTGAATACCAATCTTCCACATCCACCGCGACGCGCCGGCCGTCGCGAATCAGAAATTGCGCGGCCCAGATGGGAATTTCCGTATGGGCAATCGTGAGGTCGGCAGGATGCGAGCGGGCGAAGTGCAGCAAGGCGGCGGCCGGGCCGAGCGACTGGGCACTCTCAATTTTCAAGGTGCTGCACAGCAGGCGGGCGCCCCACGTGGCGCTGCGTTGAACAAAGCTGGCCAGGCGGGAGTGTGACGTGGTCGCGCGGTAATCGATCACCGCGCGCTGGAAAGGGAGACCTCGCATGAGCTCGAGATCCAGGCGCTCGAAGCGTTCCTGCACAGAGACAGACATCACGGTGACGTCATAGCCCGCTTCACCGAGCGAGGTGGCTTCCTTCACCACGCGCGGATTCCGGCAGAGATGCGACGCCGTGAGGATGAGGATGCGTGGGGCACTCATGCGAGGACCTTGGTGATCAGTCCGAGCTGGGGCATCTTCCCCGCCTCACGAGCCCGGGCCTCGGCCATCCGCCGCTGCGCAGACGCGACGAGCAGAGACCAAACGACGTTGTGTTCCTGCCGAAAACGAAGCGCACGAAACAGAGTGAAGGGATGACGGACGGAGCCAGCGAGAAAAAGCAGCCAGTCGGTGAGGCGCGCGTCACGCAGAAGTTCGCGCGGGTGAATGCCAGCCAGTGCGACTTGGAAAATGAGCGAGGTGGATCGTGGCGTCTGCGTGCGCAAGTTTTTCCAGATCGCGGCAAGGGTCGACTGATCGAGCGGAACGGCGGCCAGAAAACTTCCGGCCACAAGCAACTGACATTGGGCCCAGTGGGCGCGGTTGTCTGACCGTGCCGTTTGGCGGGTCAGCGCAAAATGCCCCAGCGGCTCGGGCAGCAGTAGCCAGCCCCCGGGCAGCAATCGTTCGCGGACTGGTTCGATGATCGCAAAAGGTGTCGAAGGCGGGACCTGAGCTGCGGCGGAGGCGGCCGTGCGGCACAACATGGCGCCATTGGAATGCAGCGCGGTGGTCAGTTGTAGAGGCTGGGGCCAGTGAAAGAGCCGCGGCTTGGCGCCGGATGGAGCCGACCAAATCGTGCGGCCGGTGTCGCGCCACGAGCCATCGGCCTCTTCCTGCCAGAGACGCAGGTTGGCCCAGGCGACATTGGCCTCGGGCCGCGCAAGCAAGGCGGCATGCAGCGTCGCGAGGAAAGTGGGGTCCCACCAGTTGTCATCTTCAAGTAGCGTCAGGAAGGGCTCGGGGCCGCCGGCAAACGCGTGATTGAAACTGCCGACCGGCCCCCAGTTGTGGTCGTGCTGGTGGAGGGTGATCCGCGGGTCGGGCGTGGAGGCAAGGAGCTGGCGCGGCCTTTGGTCCTCCGGCGCGTCATTGTGCAGTTCGCAAATCCAATCCGTGAAGGTCTGGGCGCGCAGCGAGGCGAGTGCACGGGGCAGAAGTTGCGGTCGGCGGCAGGTCAGGAGGAAGACACGAATGGCGGCCATGCGTTGGAGTGATCAGTCGGCGCGGGACAGGACGCGGTGGCTCATGACGGCAACAGCCGGCGAACGAGGCGCCAGCCGATCAGCCGGGATAGGAGGCGCTGGCGCGCGCCCATGGATGGACGCAGGGAGGAGCCGCCGAGGGCTTGCACGTGTTGGGCCGCGCGAGCGGAGGCCGCGGAATCGCCGGGATAGAGTTCGTAGACCGCGCGTTGCCAGTAATCCGCGAGGGCCCGGCGGGTGCGCGCGGAATCCTCGGCTTTAGTCACCTGCGCGGCGATGAGTTCCACCGAAAGCTCCAGCGAGGCGAGGGCTTGGGCTGAGCGGCGCTGGCTGAGGCTGCCGCCCATGCCGGAGCGATAATAACTGAGCGCCGCGGGGTCGGCGCAGAACGCAATCCCGGGCGAGGCGAGCACCGCGCGGGCGAAGTATTCGCCGTCGTCGTTGAGGGAGAGACGTTCGTTCCAGGGCCCAGCCGTTTCAGAAACGGCGCGGGGCACGAGCCAGGCGGCCGGATGGATCATCCGGGCATCGCGCGTATGAAGCAGGAGATACTCCACCGGGAGAAAGTCGCGAAAGACGGCGTCATCCACGAAACGGGCGCGTCCAGGATCGACCTCGAAGCGGCCCCAGCGACACGTGGCGAGGGTGTCAGGCGCGCGGATGGCGAGGACGGCGAGCTGCGCGGCGATTTTTCCCGGCGAGAGCAAATCATCGGCGTCGAGGTATTGGAGATAGTCACCCTGCGCGATGGTCAGGGCGCGGTTCCGCGCGGCGGCGGCGCCGGCGTTGGCTTGAGTCACCACGCGAACTCCGCGCGCCTCAAATGCTCGCGCGATGGCGAGCGTTTGGTCCGTTGATCCGTCATCGACGACAATGATCTCGCAGCGCGGGTGCGTCTGAGCGAGAGCGGACCCGATACTGTCCCCGAGCCAAGGTCCGGCGTTATACGCCGGGATCAGGATGGAAACGAGCGGGGTCATGCGGTGGAATGACGTGAGTTAATCACGCCACGCATAGAGTGCGACAAGATTGCCGGGATGGCCGACCGCCGTGAATCCTCCGGGTTGCGGCTCAGCGCCAAACAACGCGGCGGAACGCAGGCGGTAGTTAAAGCCGGCCGTTGCGAGTCGGCCGATCAGCGAATGAAAGCGTGGCGGGCCATCTTGCCATTCGTGCAATTCGATGAAAACGCGCCGCACCTGGCTCAGTGCGCCCGTCGCGGCCAGATGTTCAATCAGTTCGAACTCCGCGCCTTCGACGTCGAGTTTGAGGAAAGCCACGGGCTCGAGGCAAAAGCGCGCGAAATCGACGGTGGACACTTGCAGCGAGCCGTGGTCAGCAAGAGCGCCGCTGTCGTCGCCCGTGGCGGCAAAGGCGCGGCTACCATCGGACGACCAAGCCGCGGCGACAATGAGCTCGGTGGCCGCATCGCCTGCGGCGGCGAGATTGGTCCGCAGCATATTCGCCAGGACGGGATCGGGCTCGAAGGTGGTGAGGCGTGCATGAGGAAAGAGTTGGCGCAACCGCAGGCTCGCGAGGCCGATATGGCCGCCGACATCGAGAATGCGTGGTGCGGGCTGGTCACAGGTGAAATCGTAGGCACGCTCGATGTAGATGTCGCTCAGCTGGTGGTAGAGCGCGGATGCATCCGCGTAGCACAGGGGATGGTTTTGCCACGTGATCGTTCCGGGCTGGTGCTTGGGCCGGCGCAGCAGGGGGAACAGTCGTTGCACCGCGGCGGCCTCATCGCGGCGTCCGAGCAGCCGGCTGCGCCGCAGGATGTCACCTAGAAAATAACGCAGATTCGTCACGGAGAAGACGGCAGGGCGGCGAGCCAGCGTGTCACCTGATCGTCATCGGCGAGGGTTCGGCACGATTGGTAGGATTTGCCCTGGAGTCGCCGAAACACCCAGCCGGCCAGCGCGGGACCGACCAGACGGGCACACGTGCAAAACCGGGGACCACCCAGATGCGACAGCGAGCCGCGGGGACTGCGCCGCCAGAGCGCCAGCGAACGGCGACGAAACTCAGGCGAAAAATCATAGGGGAGGGCCCGCCAGGAGTGGAACGCCTTCTCGCCAAACAATTCCCTGAGGGGGAGCGTCGCCGGGGTGCGCGGGCAGCTCCGGTCGAAGGCCTCCATCACGCCCAGCGAGGCCACCCCCATTTTTTCCCACTGGTTGGTGAGCCGGGGCCCGCCGTGCTGGCCGATGATGGTGTGGGCTCCGGGGACTTTTATCACTTGGGCGGGGAACAAGGCGGCAATGTGATAGAACCAGATTTCGGCGACGGCGTTGTAGCTGGTGGAAGGCGGAAATAAGGGAGCCAGAACGAGTGCCCGCAGCCAAGCCGTGCGAAAGATCGGACTATGGGGCGCGGGCTGCACCCGAATGAAGAAAGTCGCGCTATCCTTGGTAGGCTCGGCGACTTCGATGGCTGAACTGATCGTGATGACGTCGTAGGGCGAGCGCAGTTCAGCGGTGGTCGTGTCGGTGTAGCTGACATCGGCTGCCGCCAGGCGCATAGCGGTCAGTTGCGCGATGAATTTTTGCGGACCGACGAGGTCGTCCGAATCAAGGAAAAGGACAAACGTGCCGGTCGCGGCTTTCAAACCCGTGAGGCGCGCGAAGAGCAGGCCTTGGTTTTCCTGTCGGATAATCTGATCAGGCTGCCAGCGCTGGCCCGCCAGACTCTGGGCGGCGGACGGAGCTGACCCGTCATCGACGAGGATGACTTCAACAGCCAGATCATGCCGCGCGCGAGCGACGCTTTCCAGCACCAGCTGAATCGTATCGGCCCGGTTGTAATACGGGATGATGACGCTGAGTTCCGGAATCATGGCTGACAGACGGGGCGGATTTACTGCGTGACGCGAGGCGCGCGCGGATCAAGTACGAGGCAAGACCAGTCGCCAGGCATCGCGAAAATAGCTGCGCTTCGATTCGGCGACGTAGTGATGCATGATCGCAGTGGGGGCGCGGCCTTCCGCGCGGCTCGGATTGGTAAGGTAGTCCAGGCGGGGCGCAATGGCGCACGGCTGGGTTCGGGCGACGAGCATGGCGACGATGGCCTGCTCGAGATAATAATTTGTTTTTTCGCGGGTGATGAGTTCCGCGCACCAGGCCTCGATTTCGGGCCAGTCGAGGGTCTCGCTGCGTAAACCGCACAGACCGACATTCACGAGCGACGGGAGAGGCGCGGCTGCGAGCCGTTCCATCAAAGGCCGCGAGTAGCCGTAACTCTCCATGCAATCCACCGCGTGCAGCGGCCGGTCGGGCGCCGCGAGCCAGTCGAGCAGGAAACTGGGCCGGCGAAAGAAAAGCAGGTCGGAATCAATGACCAGTTTCCAGCCAATCGAACCGAGGTGGGGATCAGTGAGTTTGCGGAGATTGGGATAATTGCGCCACCGCTCACGCAGCACCGGGAATTTTGGCTCGGGCAACAGATCATCCAGCCGTTCGCGGATGCTGGCGGCGGAGTGAAATTTCACGCTGGGACCGAGCCGTCCAAGCTGGCCACGCCAGCCATCATCGAAAGTGCCGTCGTCGTAAACGTGCGCGATGACGCTGGTGTCTGACTGCTGCGCGAAGGAATGCAGGCAGAAGGCCGTCTGGTACCAGAAACGCTGGCCGGTGAGGAGATGCAGGGTGGCGGTTGGCAGGCCGGAGCGCGGCGGGAGCGGGGGGAGCGTGCGGGCGGCCGCCACCATTTCCAGGCGTTGCCGTTCGGTTTCGCGTTCGGCGATCGGGCCGCCATTGCGCCAGGAATCGCGGAGCTTGGCCAGTGGACTGTGCCACAGGGTGAGCGCGAGGGGTCCGAGGCCGACTCGGCGGGCAATTTCCGACGGTTTCATCGCGACGGAAAAGGAGCCCGGGAAGTGTGGAGTGAGCGGAGAAGCATGCCAGCAATTGAAGGGATGCTAACGACGATAAATCGTGAGCAGATCATTGTCACCGACCGAAAGTCTCTGCCACCTTCCCGTGTTTCCAGCCAGATGGCGAAACCCCTGCCGTCCAAGGTCATTGAGAAAGAGGACCGGTCCGCGGCTTTCGGCAACCGCGAGAAATTCAGCTTGATCGGTTGGCGTATGGTTTATCTCCACTAGGGTGACTTGGCGATCGGCTGTAGTCCACGCCGCCGTCCATGAAGTGTCATTGCCAGGAAAGCCCTGGCGGGCCTGCGGCCGGTAACCATGCCGCAAAAGCCAGCTCTCTGTCGCGATTCTGCTAAGGTAAGTGCTCGTGATTACCCGGAGTGATCCAGGTTTCGCCAGTTCCCGGTCAAGGCGAGAGAGGTTTTCGATTATAAGGGATTTTTCCCGACGCCAGACTTCAGGCGCGTAAAGCAGCCCGCCGCGCAGACGGAAACCATCATCGGTCGGCATGATTTCGCCCTCGCCCAAGCCAAAGACGATTTTTTTGTCGCCCAGAGTTGTGCGGGCAAAAACGACGCGCAGTGGAGCGGGATCGAAGCGCCGAAATGGCGGTGAGGAACTTTGCAGTCCACCACAGGTTTCGATGACCACGGCAGAAATCATAAGGACAAAAAGGACCCGGGCGGTCCGTCGCCAACGACCGTCGGCCTTGACGCATTGCGCCAACAGCCAGATCCCGGGCAAAAGCAAAAAAGGCGCCGCATAATACAGATACTTCGTGGTCGTCAGGTTAGGTCCGTAAATCAGCAGGGAAGGCAGGACACCGAGACAAATCAGGGCCGCGAGTCTCCAGAATTTCTGAATGACCAGAAGGAGAAACCCGCTGATGCCGATTCCCAGGTAGGAATACGAGAGCATGAGCGGCATGTTTCGGACCAGCAAAAATCCTTCCCCGGCCAAGCCGCGTTGGCTAAGGGTATGCGATGCCGCCACCAAGCTGGTCCCGGAGAGAGCCAGCAAGACCAGCAACGTCAGCGCCCCGAAGCTGGCCACCAGCGCGGTTCGCCGGAGTGCCGTCCAAGGACTGGAAACCAGGAGGAGTTGGAAACCCAAAGTCGCTGGGGCAATCAATCCCGCATCCAGACGCAGATAGGCGCCGACGCCGATAACGACTCCGCCCAGCCAAAGGGAGGAGGAGGATTTGGTCCGGGTGGTCAGCCAGATTCCGGCCAGGGTAACGGCGCCCGCTAGCGCACTGGTATTGGCGTAATAGGCGGCCGCGGTAAACTCCTGACAAGCGATGACCGCCAAGGCGCACCAAACCGGCCGGAGCTCTGTCAGTCTCGCGAGCAGCCAGCTGGAAAAGAAAATGAAGGCCGCGGCACCGCCAGCGGTGATACCGCCAAAGAGCAGAAGATAATCCATTCCGGATATCGCGTGGAGCAACCGCAGCAGTTGGTAGCTGCCAGGCTGGATCTCATAAAGGTAGGCAAATTGGGGAAACAGGCTGGGTTGACGGGACCAGGTTTCCAATCCGGTGATGCAGGCCAGATCGTCCCCTTCCACCGGGGACATTGGGAATACTCCGCGGGCAAAGTGGCAGATCGCCAGCGTAAGCAACACTCGAGGAAGCCATTTGGCCCAACCACTTGGCATCGACATTCCGTTCATGTTTCAGAACGGCCGTCGAAGTGGCCGCACGCGCCCTGCCAGCGGATGCGGGCGGCGGGTGAACTCCACGCGTGGTACGCCAACCAGGCCTTCAGCTTGCGCAAGGCCGCGCTTTGGCGGCTCAGGGGCGGCCAAGGATTGGCGTCATGACGGGTCAGCACCTGCATCCATGATTTTTGAATGCCGCGATTGAGCCTCGCCAGGTAATCGGCCTCGAGCCGGTCGGCGGCAATCAGATGAAGGAGGCTCAACGACGGAAAATACCCGGCCTCCCAGCCCGCGCGCATCGCGCAGAGTACAATGTCATTGTCGCCGCTGGAGGTGAGCTCGCGGCCACGCCGGTCGCTGGGCGTCCCACCTGCATTGCTTTGAGCATCGAGCCACGCCGTGCCCGCTTCGCGTCGCACCGCCATGCCAGCACCGATGGGGGCGAAACCCGGATACGTGTTGCGGGAGCTGCCGGGGGGACGCAGGCCCGAGGAGATGAGCTCGGCTAAGCCCAAGTCGCGCAGGGCGAGCAGCGGGAGAAATTCATTCTGCCATTCGCGCGGGGCGCGTTCAAATTCGGGCACGGATTTTCCTCCGGCGACGCCCACCCGGGGATGGCGGGCAAAGAGAGCGAGCACTTGCTCGAGGTAATCGGGTGCGAGGACGTTGTCGTCGTCGACCAGCACGCCAATGGCCCCGCGGGCGACCATGAAGCCGTGACGCCGCGCGGCGGTGAGGCCCAGCGTGGGTTCCGTGACGATGGAAAGGTTCGGGAGTGCGCTGGCGGCAAAGAAGGCGGCGTCGGGAAAGTGCGTGGACGCGTTGTTGACCAGCACGGTCTCCCATTGCTCGGGCGGCAGGGCCTGGGCGCGCAATCCTTCCAGCGTGCGCCGCAGTCGCTCGGGGTGCGGGTTGTGAGTGGGAATGATGACCGTGAGATTCATCGTCAGACGGATTCAATAGGCATGGCGGTGTCCGAGACGAACGAGCGGGCCTTCGAATACGCGCCACGAAACCCAAGCCAGCGCCCAAGTGGTGACCACGCACGCGGCCACCGCCAGCCAGGCCCGCAGGGAATCGAGGGGAAAATCATTTCCTCCCATGATCCGCCGGCCGAGGGAAAGGAGCAGAATCATGTGCCAGAGATAGATGAAATACGACAGACGGCCAAGACTGACCAAGGGCGACCAGCTGAGCACGGCCACCAGCGGGCCGGGTCGGAGGGCGACCACGAGGTAAATCAGGCTGCCGTAGAAAAGTCCCAGGGAGGTGTAGCCGTAAAGCGACACCTGCCAGTCGGCCAGCGAATGGTAGAAACAGCCCAGCGCGAGTACCGGCAAAACCATCAGGACGGCGGCTACTTTAGCCCGCGAGACGTGCTGAGTGATCCAAGCGCGGAAGGAGGTCGAGCGGGTGGCGCAGGCGGCGAGCATGCCGAAAGCGAATGAGTCCATGCGGCAGGGCATGAGGACGTGGCTGGCGAATCCGTTGGGATCCGACCACCTCGCGCCCGCGCGCACGAGCCACGCGATCGCGATGACGGTGCCGAGCACGCGAGGGAGACGATCCGGTTTCGTCCACCGGATCACCCACGGCGCCACGAGATAAAACTGCTCCTCCACCGCGAGCGACCACGTGACCGCGAGCAGGCCCACATCCCAGTTGTGCCGGACGACGATGCCGATGTTGCTCGTGAAAGTGAGGTAGATCCAGGCGGGGAGATGCGCGTAACTGCCTGCACTCAGCCATGCAAACAACACCAAAAGGGTGAAATAGTAGAGCGGCAGGATGCGCAGTCCGCGGCGGAGGTAGAACACGCGGGTCAAGCTGGGGGAGGTGCGATGATCCATCAGGAGTCCGCCGATAAGGAAACCAGAGAGCACGAAAAAGAGATCCACGCCCGACCAAGAGAGGGCGAGGACGCGGTCCAGCACCTGCGGCCAGCCGAGGCGGGACGGCAGATGCAGTTGCACGTAGTGATGCAGGAGGATGAGTCCGATCGCGACCCCGCGCAGGCCATCCAGTGACGTGATGCGCGTCGAATTCGGACGGTCGCTCATGGATGTTGAGCGCCGCCGCGTTGAACCGATGAGGAAACACGACCATGCCGGTGGTGGGAAAGAATGTTGGAGAGCAGCGGGTTGGGCATCACTGGTGTTTTTGAATCAGGACCGGAAGACCGTCGCGATTGGAAGCCGGCAGACTGGGGAGAATCACGATCAGGGTAGAGCCAAGCCGCCGCCAACTGGCGAGCAACTTGGCGAAGAGCAGTCGCAAGGCTCGCGTGGTGACCCGACGACTTGGGTCGCAGGCAAAATATTGGGCCGACGCTGAGCACGCGGGAAATTCACCTCGGAAATTATCGAGCGGTTATTCTCTGGGATGATCATCCGGGACGAACGACCACTGCCACGGGAAGTCTGCGGATCCGATCACATCCAACCGGGGAGTTTCTGGATAGAAATGTGGGGAGATGAAGTCGAATTCCAGGGCGTCGCGCTTGACGTCGTAGTCTTGCGCGGCGTCGCCCAGATAAAGAGAGGCCCGGTAAGTGTCACTGTGCAGTGGCAACGGATGGATTTCGGCCGTGATGGTTCCGGCGGTGGCTGCCGGGGGTGACCAGCGATCCCCCATCATGCGACCGTTTGATCCGGAGATGGGCAGGCCGAATTTGTTGTAAAGCGTGATGCCCAGAACGGGACGCCCGAGCGGAAAGGGCGATCGAAAGGCGACGCTGATGCGGAGGCGGCCGGTGGCGAGAGCGGCGCGATCAATGGTGGCTGAAACGATATGAGGTCGCGTCGTGTCCGGGAGGGCGAAAACGGCGGCCTCGGCCCCCGAGGTTAAATAAGCCGTCAGGCATTCGCTCATCGGTCCGCTCTTCACGACCTGGCCTTGCTGCAGCCACAGGCCCGTTTGGCAGATCGCCTGTAGTGCGGCAGTGTTGTGACTGACAAACAGCACGGTGCGACCGGAGTTGCGGGCGACTTCGCCCATCTTGCCGAGGCATTTCTTCTGGAAGGCCGCATCCCCGACGGCCAGCACCTCGTCCACGATCAGGATCTCGGGCTCGAGGTGGGCGGCGACGGCGAAGGCGAGGCGGACATACATGCCGCTGGAGTAATGTTTCACGGGCGTATCGAGGAAGCGCGTGACCTCGGCGAAGGCGACGATCTCGTCGAATTTCCTGCGGATCTCCACGCGGCTCATGCCGAGGATCGCCCCGTTCAGAAAAATGTTTTCCCGGCCCGACAGCTCGGGATGAAAGCCGGTGCCGACCTCGAGCAGGCTGGCGACGCGGCCGCGAATGCCCACCCGCCCGGTGGTGGGCTCGGTGATCCGCGAGAGAATTTTCAGCAAGGTGGATTTGCCCGCGCCGTTCCGCCCGATGATGCCGACCACCTCGCCGCGGTTGATGGAGAAGTTCACGTCGCGCAGCGCCCAGAATTCCTCGTCGGCCGGATCGGGTCGATGGGTGAAGCGGCGCAGCAGCCCGCGGGCGCCGTGGGCGAGGGTGTCGCGGAGGGTGTCGTGACGCTGCTGGTGCGAGAGCACGTAGCGCTTGCCGAGATTCGCGACGGTGATGATCGGTTCGGCCATGGTCAGATCACGTCGGCGAAGCTGCGTTCCGTGCGGCGGAAATACCCGAGTCCGCTGACCAGGAGGAGCGCGGTCACGGCAAGGCCGATGAGCAGGCCGGGGAGATAGATTGGCTGCCGGCCCTGCAGCAGGCACCAGCGGAAGCCGTCGATGACAGCGACCATGGGGTTGAGGGAAAAGAGCAGACGCCAGTTGGGCAGCGTACTGGTGCTGAATCCGACGGGAGAAAGAAAAACCCCCAGTTGCAGGAGAAACGGCACGATGAAGCGGAAGTCGCGGAAGCGCACCGTCAGAGCGGTGAGCCACAAACCCGCTCCGAGCGCGGCGAGGAGGCCGAGCAGGGTGAAGAAAGGCAGCAGCAGCACCCGCCAGTCGGGCCAGAAATGAAACCAGGCGCAGAGCGCCAGATAGAGCAGCGCCACGATCAGGAAATCAACGAGCGCGACCGCGAGCGCGGAGAGCGGCACGACCAGCCGGGGGAAATAAACCTTCGAAATAAGATGAGTGTTGCTGACGAGACTGCCGCTCGCGCTGGAGAGGGCGTTGGCGAACAATTGCCAGGGCAGCAGACCGGCCATGACCAACAACGGATAGGGCACCCCGCCGGAGGGCATGTGGGCCAGGCGACCGAAAACAAAGGTGAAGACGGCGAGTGTGATTGCGGGCTGCAACAAGGCCCACGCGGCACCAAGTACGGTCTGCTTGTAGCGCACCTGGATGTCGCGCCAGGCCAGAAAGCCGAGCAGCTCGCGATAGCGCCACAGGTCGCGCCAGTAATGCGCGTCGGCGCGACCCGCCTCGAGCACCAGTTCCGGCGCGATCGTAGGGACGGGTTCAGCCGACAAAGTCACGCGGAGAGCAAGCAACCAAGATGGGTCTTGAATTGCGAATAGGAAAAGTGCCGCGCGCGGTCGAGAATTGCCTCCGGGTTCCAGTCGCGGCGCAGGGCCGCGATGGCGGCTGCGGCGATGCCGGGCACATCGCCGTAATCGGCGAGCACGCCCGTGTCGGGCGTGATGACTTCGGGAATCCCCCCGGCGCGCGCGCCGAGACAGGGCCGTCCGCTGGCCATGGCTTCGAGAAAGACCAGGCCGAATCCTTCACGTTCGCTCGGCAGCGCGAACAAGCTGCACGCCTGCAATTCCTCAGTCAGTCGGCGGTCGTCGACGTATCCGAGAAACTCCACGGCGGCGTGCAGACCGAGTTGGTCGCGCAGGGTTTGCAGGCGTAGTCCATCGTCGCCGCGGCCGATGATGCGCAGCGTGACGTCGGGCAGGGCGACACGGATGGCCGGCAGGGCTGCGATCAGATGATCGACACCCTTGTAGCGGTCCTGGCTGCTGAGCCGCGTGACGACGAGAATAACCCGAGGACCGCAGGGCGCAGCAGCAGCCGCGATGGCGAAGGAAGGATCGAGAGCATTGGGCAGCACGACGACCTTGGCTTCGGGCAGGCGGCAGTTTTTCAATAACTCGCGGCGGGTGTACTCGCTCACGCAAAAGATTTTCTCCGCCCCACGCAGGGCCAGACGCTCGGCGAGCGAGAATGGGCGCCACACCTCAATCCCGTGCGCGACGAGGTAATAACGCAGGCGCGGATGCAGGGTTTTCGCTGCCAGCGCCACGGGCAGTTGGGCGACATGGCCGCAGATGAGATGCTCACAGCCTTTACTCAGTCGGAGCGCGGCCCGGATGAAACGGGACTTGCTGCCCTGGCAAACTTCCCGGCCGTCGAGCCGGTCGTTCGTCGTGCGCCGCAGGTCGTCCGAGTCGAGCTGCGCATCGTTCAGAGCGACGAGGCGAACGGTGCCGTCGGGCACCGCGAGATCGCACAGACCTTTGAGATAGAGTTGCAGGATACGCGGAATCCCGCCCTCAGAGGCGAAAAGTTCGGGCGCGAGGAGGAGCGTAGCGCTGGGCGCGCGTGGACGCGAGGGATGGGGCGCCGGTGCGAGGCCGACATCGTTCCGCTTGGGGGCATCACGATGAGGTTCGTTTGGGCGCAGCAAGACTGCGCCTCCACGTGGACCGTCCTTTGGCAGGGCCGAAGAGGTGGGGCGACGATTCGTGAACGCCACGAGCACGGCGAGACTCCAGACGCGTGACCATTCGCGGGAATCAGAACCCGCGAGGAACCCGCGCCAGAATCGCTGCACAGGCTCCCGCGCAAACAGACCGCTGCGATCGAGGCTCGAGTCGCTGAACGTTTCCTCGAGGAAAGGGCGCAGCTCGCGGCGCATCCAGATCGGGAAGGGCAGGCTGAACCCCTGCTTGCGGCGCTGGCTGAGGCCAGGCGGCAGCAGTTCGCTGACCGCGGCGATGAGGGCGGATTTGGTGGAGCCGGAGTTGCGCTTGAATGCGGCGGGCTGGCGCCAGAGCCATTCGATCAGTGGCCGGTCCACGAACGGCACGCGCAATTCCAGCGAGTGTCGCATACTCATGACGTCGCTGTCGCGCAGGAGAACGTCAGCCATGTAGGTGCGGAGTTCCCACGCGCTGATGGTGGAGAAAGGGCCGGCCTCGCTGAGATCGGCGGACAACGCCGCGAGCTCGGGGTGATGCGGCGCCCGGGCGCCGATGGCCTCCAGCGCGTCCGCGCTGAGCAATGAGCGGCGCGTGGCTGCGGAAAAAACGGTGCGACGCAACGCGCAGAGTTCGGAAAGGTTATGCCCGTACTGGAGCAGGTCCGCGAGCTTGCGCGTCCAGGTGCCACCGCGGCGCATCCGCCCGAGAATCACGCGGTGTGCCGCATCGGGCAGCGTGCGCCACAACGGCAGCCACGCAGCGATGCGAGGCACGTCGCGGAACGACGGATAACCACCGAACAGTTCGTCCCCGCCCAAACCGGAGAGCGCGACCTTCACGCCACCGGCATGCGCCGCCTGGCTGGCGTAGTAGGTGTTGATGCCATCGCCGGTCGGCTGATCGAGCGCGGCGAGGAGGGTCTCGAGATCGGCGGCGACCTTCGCACCGGTGAGCACGCTGGGATGATGCTCGGTGCCGAAATGCCGTGCGGTCTCCGCGGCGGCGTCGGCTTCCGAATAGCCGCCTTCGTCGAAGCCGATGGAAAACGTGCGCAGCTTCGAGCTGCTGACTTTGCTCATCAGCCCAACGACGACGGCGGAATCCAGTCCGCCCGAGAGAAAAGCCCCGACCGGCACATCGGCGACGACGTGGGCGCGGATGGTGTCATCGAGACGGGCGCGCAATTCGCGAGTGAATTCCCCAGCGTCGGTGCAAACCGCGATGTCGCGAGGGATCGTCGAGAAATTCCAGTAGGTCCGGATCTCCAGCCGTCCGGCGCGGAACGTCGCGCATTCGCCGGGACGCAGGCTGAAAATGTCGCGGTAGATCGTGCGCGGTGCCGGGACGGCGAACCAGCCGAGGTAGTCGGCGACCGACAAGGGGTCGATGACGGCATGCGCTGAGCTGGCGGTGAGGAGGGCGTTGAGCTCGGACGCAAAGACCAGTCGCTGGTCATCGTGGCGGTAATAGAGCGGCTTGATGCCGAAGGCGTCGCGCGCGAGGAAAAGCGTTTGCTCGCGGTTGTCCCAGACCGCGAAGGCGAACATGCCACGCAACCGGCGGAGGGCGGCCTCGCCCCAGTGCGCATACGCGGCGAGCAGGACCTCGGTGTCGCAGTTCGTGCGGAAAGAAAATCCAGCGGCCTGTAATTCGGCGCGGAGCGCGCGAAAGTTGTAAATCGCACCGTTGAAAACGACGTGGAAGCGCCCATCGGGCGTCGCCATAGGCTGGTGACCGTTCGCCGGATCGAAGATCGCGAGCCGGCGCATGCCAATGGTCGCGTCGCCGTGGGACTCGATGCCGGAGTCGTCCGGACCCCGGTGGAGCATGGCGGCGCACATCCGGCCGACGGCGGCGGCGCGGTTCTCCGGCGAATCAAGCGGACTGATGAAACCCGCTATGCCGCACATGAGAGTGGGGAGACCGAGGTTCGCCCCGTCACTTCTGGACGGAAATTACCGTATCGGGCGGCGGAAATACGAAATGAAGTCACTGGGAGGAATGTGGGGCTAAACCGCTGATAATAAATGTTAAAGCTCACTTCTGAATGATGGAATGCCTTTGGTGGCGAAGAGGGTGGGGAGTTTGGTGGCAAATTCAACCGCGAGGATTGCGGTAACGATTGGTTTTCTTTGACTTGAACACCCATGAACGCAAATGCCTACGGAAATTTTAGTGGAAAACACTTACTGATATTCGGTTGCGGCTACATCGGCGGGGAGGTCGCGCGGCAGGCGCTGGAGCGAGGCGTACGGGTGACAGCGTTGACCCGAAATGAGGAAAAAGCGGCCGGTCTGCAGGCGTTGGGTGTAAAGGCCGTTGTTGCGGATCTCGCGAGCGACAGCTGGCGAGCGGAAGTCGGGGACGCGGATTGGGCGCTGAACTGCGTGAGCTCGGGGGGCGGTGGAACCGAGGGATACCGGCGCAGTTATCTTGCGGGGATGAAATCCGTGCTGGCGTGGGCCGGGGCGACCGGAACGCTGGAGGCGCTGGTTTATACCAGCAGTACGTCGGTTTACCCGCAGGACGGCGGCGTGACCGTGAATGAAGATTCGCCCGCGACGGGCCGCGATGAACGCACCGCAGTGCTGGTCGAGACGGAAAACGTTTTGCGGACGGAGACGAAGGCGGCGCGGCGGCGCGTGGTGCTGCGGCTGGCGGGAATCTACGGTCCGGGACGCACCCATTTGCTGCAGCAGGTGCGCGCCGGCGAGGTTTCAGGGACGGGTCCCCATCATTTGAATCTGATTCATCGTGACGATGTATGCAGTGCGATCTGGGCCGCGTTGAGTGCGCCGATGACAGAGGGCGAAAACGTTTTCAACGTGGCCGATGATGGAGCGGCGACCCGGGAGGAAATCGTGACCTGGCTCGCGGAACAACTGGGCGTGCCGGTGCCGCGATTCACGGGTGAGCCGGCGGGCGGCCGGGCGCCGACGCCGGACCGAATCGTCGCGAACGCGAAGTTGAAGACGGCGCTGGGGTGGCAGCCCCGCTTCCGGGATTTTCGGGAAGGCTATGCGAATTTGTTGTCGCGTTAACGAGGCGGCCCTCTCTCAACTTTCGGCTTACAACTCTCAACCCTCTCATTCCCATGGCCGGCGTAGGCAAACTTCTCAAACAAGCCCAGAAAATGCAGCGTTCCATCGAGGCGCTCCAAACCCAGTTGGAGGCCAAGGAAATCGAGGTCACGAGCGGTGGTGGGGCGGTGAAGCTCAAGGTCAACGGCGCGGGCAAGTTTACCTCGCTCGCGCTGGATCCGGAATTTCTGAAGGAAGACGCGAAACTCATCACTGACACGCTGCTGGTCGCGATCCAGGATGCGGCGAACCAGGCGAAGGCTTACAATGACGCCGAGATGTCAAAGATCACATCGGCCTTCCAGACGCCGGCGCTGTTTTGAGTGAGACCTGGCGATGACGCCCGCGTTTGAAAAGCTGCAGAAGCATCTGAAGCAGCTCCCGGGTCTGGGCTACCGCTCCGCGGAGCGCATCGCGTTGAATCTCCTGGTGGAAAAACCCGCGCGACTGCCCGAGCTAGTCCAAGCGCTGGAGGAAGCTGCGCGCGCAGTGCGGCGCTGCTCGCGCTGCGGCAATTTGGCCGAGAGCGATTTGTGCGAAATCTGTGCCGATGACCGGCGCGATGCGTCCGTCGTCTGTGTGGTCGAGCATGTGCCCGATCTCGTGGCGCTCGAGCGCAGTGGCGCGTATCGCGGCACCTATCACGTATTGCACGGCAAGCTTTCGCCGATTCACGGCGTGGGGCCGGAGGAACTGAATTTTGCCTCACTCCTTGCACGCGTTGCGACGGGCAATGTGACGGAGCTGATCCTCGCGCTCTCCAACGACGTGGAAGGCGAGGCCACCTGCCATTATCTGACGGAGCAACTCGCCGGAACGGGTCGGCCGGTGAAGATCACGCGGATCGGTTTCGGGCTGCCGAGCGGCGGCGGCGTGTTGTACGCCGACTCGGTCACGCTGAAGAGTGCGCTGGACGGCCGGCGGAGTTATTCCTGACGTGGCTGCGGCTGCCAGCCGCAGATGGGAGTAAAGCGTGGCACCGGTCTCCGACCCGTGTGATTGGACAGAAGCCGCACGCGCCTTCACGAATGCACCTGACGTTCTGGTCTGTTTGCGTAAACCATCACGGCCGGGAGCCCCGAGTACCATCTGCGGCGGCCTCGTTTGTAAGCCCACGGCGGGGCAAGGATGCCGCAGCTACACCGGAGCAACGTTTCACCGCATGCAGGGCCGCCGGACTCGGCACACTGTGAGGGCTCGTTCACCTCTAATTTTCGCAATACAGGAATTCATCAAGACCAGGAAAAGCAGAGACGGTCGCATGGCCACGGCCCGGAACCGCGCCACCAAGTCCAAGAAGGTCAAGAGCTTCATCAAAAAACGGGCCGCCGCCCGGAATTTCATGAAGACCTGAGGCCGGCGCGTAAGCGCCGGTTTACTTTTGTGGGCCTTCCTATGACGGCTTTTTTTATCGCGTCGCAGTGCAACGTGCGACTCGCGGGCGTTTTGCATCGAAGCGACAGATACCGCGCGCGGAGCGCACGGCCCACCTAGAACTTGGGGGCTGAATCGGGGTCGAAGTGCGACACGATGAAACCCCATCCGTCCTTTTCACTCGATTGTCCAAATGGACTGCGCGGGCGGCCGGTCAGCCCCTCACGTTTTCCTTCGCGGTTCTCGTCTTGATGGTTTGGGGCGTTTCGGGCCCCTGGTTTCATTACAGCGACACCTGGCAGCTGGTGATCAACACCGGGACCACGATCGTTACC
>JBDTJA010000252.1:0-16797 GCA_039936075.1 Opitutaceae bacterium
GGCACTAATCTGGAGTAACGCGTGCGTAGGTTGCGTCTCAGGTTTTCACCGTGAGCGTGCTGATCTTCGTGGGTTTGGGTATCCACCGTGCATAGGTGCGTCATGCCCGCATAGTCTAGGCTCGGACTTCGGCGGGAGTTTTCACTTCCGCCCGTCCCGAACGTTATCATGCATGGGCCGGCCGCCCGGTCCCTGACAGCTGCCGCCCTCTTTTCCGGCGGCACTCAAAGAACAAAAATCATATCAAGGTCGGGCGTGACGGATCACGCGGTGGGCGCGGGCACGAGACCCAGTAACGCCCAGACGAAGCCTGCCATTTCCCGCGCGAGGGCGATCGTCACCTTCGGCTTCATCACCCCGCGGCCCAGCAGATGCCGGCTGCGCTTGAACAAGCGCACCTGCGTCTTCCACGCGAGTTCACGTAACGACGGGGGCAGGCCCTGCTGCCGCAAGGCCAGCGGTGCCGACACCTTCGGCGGCAGGAAGGGGTGTTGCACGGCCTCGCAGAGGATCCAGCGCGCATGGGCATTCCCGGCCTTCGTGATGCTACCGAGGTGACGGCTGGTTCCCGTGGTGTGCTCCCGCGGCACGAGCCCGAGGAAGGCCATCAGGTTGCGCGGGTGGCGGAAGAGCGCGGAAAAGGGGTCGGGGTTTGGGGTTTGTGATTTTGCTGATCTTTCGGAGGAGATGAAGACTGGTCATCCGCCGCCGCGTCTCGACTTTGCGGCTGACTGCATCGCGGTGGCCCATCCATGACGCGACGTTCAGGTCGTGTTGGCCTCCGTTACGGGCGACTGGCGCACCGCTGGAAAAGGGTTTTTGGCAAGATGAGGCGCCGCTGGATCTAGCACGCAAGTCTGCTTTCCTCGTCGGACGCCAATTTTTCCACAAACCCCAAACCCCGACCCCTTTTCCGCCGTCAGGCTGAGGCGAAGCGTTTGACGCGCACGTCGGCGGTGATAGCGTGGGCCAGCATCCGTTCGACCTGGCACTGGCGCGAGGTCACGAGCCCGACTTCCACCGAGGCGGCGGGCGTCATGTGCTGGTAAGTGACCGTCTTCAGGAATTTCCCCACCCAAACGCCGCCCGTGTAGCGCGCGGCGCGGCTGGTGGGCAGGATGTGATTCGTGCCAATGGATTTGTCGCCGTAGGCCACGGTCGTCTCCTCGCCGATGAACAGTGAGCCATAGTTCTTCAGCCGGTCAAAATACCAATCCCGGTTGGCGACATGGAGTTCGAGATGCTCGGGCGCGTAATCGTCGCTGAGCGCGACGGCCTCGTCCGGGCTGCCGGCGGCGTAGATCCGGCCGTTTTCCGCCCAACTCTGGGACGCAATTTCCCGGGTCGGCAGCACGGCGAGTTGTTTTTCCACTTCGGCCAGGCAGCGGCGGCCAAACTCCTCGCTGAGGCAGATCAGCGCCACGCCGCTGTTGGGATCGTGCTCGGCCTGGCCGAGCAGGTCGCAAGCCACCAGGGCGGGATCCGCGGTGTCGTCGGCCAGGATCATGATCTCGGTCGGCCCGGCGAGGAGATCAATGCCACAGCGGCCGAACAGCTGGCGCTTCGCCTCGGCGACGAACTTGTTGCCCGCACCGCAGAGGATGTCCACCGGCTCGACCGCGCCCATGCCGAAGGCCATGAGGGCGAGCGCGGGCACACCACCGATGACAAATATCCGGTCGGCACCGGCGGCCGCGATGGCGTTGACGGTCGCAGGAAACCATCCCCGACCGTCCACCGGCGGCGTGCAGGCCACGACAGTTTGCACACCCGCCACCTTCGCCGGAATGATACTCATCTGCGCCGAGCCGAACATCGGGTAACGACCACCGGGAATGTAACTGCCGACGGCGTTCACCGGGATGTGACGGTGCCCGAGCGTCACACCGGGGCGAAGTTCCACCTCCAGCGGGAGCATGGTCGCTCGCTGGGCCTCGGCAAAGCGGCGGACATTTTCCTGGCAGTAGCGGGTGTCCGTCACCACCTGCGGATCCAATTGCGCGGTGGCCTCGCGGATTTCTCCCGGGTTCAGCTCAAAGTGGGGCGGCTGCCAGCGGTCAAACTTCGCGCTGTAACGCCGGACAGCATCGAGCCCGTTTTTTTCCAGGTCCAGGAGCATCGCGGAGACCACCGCAGCGGTCGCCTCATCATTGGCCAGCAACCGGTGCCCCCCTTCCTTGATCACTTTCATATCGGCGAATGCAAACCGGCGCGAAAGTGAGGGCAACCGCAAAGGCGAGCGCGCTTTAGCCCAAGAGGCCGGAAGCCCGAAGAAGGGTTGGGGTGGCCCTCCTTTCCCTCGCTGAGAGGAGCAGGCAGACTCGTACATGTCTCGAGTGCGTGTTGCCCAAAGTGCCATCGAGCCGACCCACCGCTTGCCGGAAACGCCGAGTCCATGACTGAGGCGGCAAATTTTGCCGTCATTCTGCCGCCGCGTTTCGGTTGGAGTATTTTTCCGATGAACGTCCAAAGGATAAAAGTTTAAGCTCCTGATAGACAACAGGAACCATCGCCGTAAAATCCGTTGGCATCTGCGTTGCTATTGCTGGCGCACATGGCGGAGACCGATCAAGAGCAAAAAACCGAACAGCCGACCGAAAAACGGTTGAATGAGGCGATGGAACGCGGCCAGTTCGCGAAGTCGCCGGAATTGTCGGTGGCCTTGATGCTTGCGGCGCTCCTCGGCGTCTTCGCGCTGACGACGCAGTCAGCCGCGCGCGAACTGGCGGAGTATGCGGTGGGTATGTTTTCGCGTTTTGCAGTGACGCAGGTTTCACGCGAGACGATGCCGGCTGAGTTGAGCGGGATGATGATGACCGCGGCGCGCGCGCTGACGCCGATCCTGCTCGGTTGCGTGGGCGCGGCGTTGCTGGCCGGTGGTCTGCAAAGCGGATTTCGCCTCTCGCCCGAGGCGGTGTTTTTCAAATTCGAGCAGCTCAACCCCGTCGCCGGGTTTTCGCGGGTCTTCTCCAAGGGCGCGTTCGTAAAGGCCGGCATTGACCTGCTGAAACTCGTCGCGGTCGGTAGCACCCTTTATCTCGGCGCCCGCGGCCTCATGGCCGATCCGCTGTTCAGCGCGCCGGTCGAAGCGGCGTATCTCGGCGAATTTCTCAGTCAGGCGACGATAATTTTCCTCGGTCGTTTGCTCTTCGCGATCGGCCTGATCGCGGCGGTGAGCTACGGCTATGAGAAATTCAAGACGGGCCGCGAGCTCCGCATGAGCCGCGAGGAAATCAAGGAAGAGCGCCGTAACGCCGAGGGCGACGCGCACACGAAGGCCGCGATGCGCCGTATGGCCCGCCGCCTGATGCAGAAGCAGATGTTGACCGCCGTCGCGACCGCCGACGTGGTGATCACCAATCCGACCCACTATGCCGTTGCGCTGAAATACGAGCGCGGCAAGGACCAGGCGCCCGTCGTGCTGGCCAAGGGAGAAAATCGTTTTGCCCAGCGCATCAAGGCCCTCGCCGCCGAGCACGGCGTGCCCACGGTCGAGAACAAACCCGTCGCCCGCCTGTTGTACGCCATGGGCAAGGTGGACGAGACGATCCCCGCGAATCTCTACCAGGCGGTCGCCGAGATTCTCGCGGTCGTTTACCGCACGCACCGCTACTATTTCCATCGGTTGAAGACCCGGCGCATGGAGGCCTCCGCCTAAGCCATGCCTGAAGCCGCCATCACCTCCAGCCCGCTCGCCGCGATCCTCAAGCGCGCCGACCTGATTTTCACGGGCGGCCTGTTCATCACGGTCCTGCTGCTTATCATGCCGATCCCGGCGGCGCTGCTCGACTGCTTCCTCGCCCTCAACATCGGCCTCTCGCTGATCGTCCTCCTGGCGATCATCTACGTGAAGGATCCGCCGGAATTCTCCAGTTTCCCCACGCTGCTGCTCGCGCTGACCCTGTTTCGCCTCGCGCTCAACATCAGCTCGACGCGCCAGGTGCTCGTGCACGGTTATGCCGGCCACGTGATTGATGCGTTCGGTCACTTCGTCATCCAGGGCAACTACATCGTCGGTGCTGTCGTGTTTGTGATCCTCGTGGTCATCAATTTCGTCGTCATCACCAAGGGCGCCGGCCGTATCGCCGAGGTCAGCGCGCGGTTCACCCTCGATGCGCTGCCCGGCAAACAGATGGCTATCGATGCCGAGCTTAACGCCGGCATCATTGATGAAGTCACGGCGACCACGCGCCGCATCAAGGTCCAAAAGGAGGCCGATTTCTACGGCGCGATGGACGGTGCCTCGAAATTCGTCCGCGGTGACGCCATCGCCGGCATCATCATCACCCTGGTCAACGTCATCGGCGGCTTCGCCATTGGTGTGCTCCAGATGGATCTGTCGCTCGCCGAGTCCCTGCAGAAGTTCACGCTGCTCTCCATCGGTGACGGCCTCGTCTCGCAGATCCCGGCGCTGATTCTTTCGGTGGGCGCCGGCATTCTCGTCACGCGGGCCTCGGCCAATACCAATCTCGGCACGCAGCTGGCCAACCAGCTTTTCCGCTATCCGCGGGCGATGAAGATCGCGGCAGGCATGATGCTTGTTTTCGGCCTGATGCCCGGCATGCCGCTTTGGCCCTTCCTCGGACTGGCGCTTATCGCGGGCTATCTCGCGAAGATCCTGCAGGAACAGGAGAACAAGGACGGTCACGCGCTCGGCGACGCGCCGATGCCCACGGGCAAATCAGCGTCCGTCAAGGGTAAGCCCGGCGAAGCCGCGAACACGCCCGGCGCCACGACCGCGGGCGGCGCCGAAGATGTGCGCAAGCTCATCGAGATTGATATCTTTGCCATTGAGATCGGCTACGGCTTGCTCGGCCTCGCCGACGCCAAGAAGGGCGGGGAACTGCTCACCCGCGTCACCGGTGTGCGCAAGTCGCTTGCCCGCGAGAAAGGCATTGTCGTCCCGCCGGTTTCCGTCCGCGACAATCTCGAGCTCGAGCCCAACGACTACCGGTTCCTCCTCCGCGGCAAGTCCATCGCCAAGGGTCAGCTCATGCCCGGCCGCCTGCTCGCGATGAACGTTTCCGGCAGCAAGGTCCGGCTCAAGGGCCTGCCCACGCGCGAACCGGTCTTCAACCTCGAGGCCACGTGGATCGACGAGGCCGAAAAGAAAACCGCTGAGATCAACGGCTACACGATCGTGGATCCCGCGTCGGTCCTCATCACGCATCTTTCCGAGACGCTCAAGCTCAGCGCCCATCACCTGCTCGGCCGCCAGGAGGTTCAGCTGCTCGTCGATCATCTCAAGCTGACGCAGCCCGCGCTCATTGCCGAGCTGCTGCCCGACCTCGTCACCCTCGGCATCGTCCAGCGGGTGCTCCAGAACCTGCTCCGCGAGAACGTCGCGATCCTCAACCAGCCGCTCATCCTGGAGGGCATCGCCGACTTCGCTTCGCTGTCGAAGAATCCCGACGACCTTAGCGAACTCGTCCGCCGCCGCCTCGGCATGTATTTTGTGCCGGAGTATGAGTGCCGGCCCGGCGTCATCCGCGCGGTCACGCTCGACCCGCGGCTCGAGCACTGGCTCGCCAGCAAGATCCACCGTTCGCCCACCGAGGTCGGCCTCGCGCTCGATCCGGCCAGCGCCCGCCATCTGCTCGAAGAAATCACCCGCCGCACGGGTGAGCTCACGGCCGCCGGCCAGCCCGCCGTCATGGTGGTATCGACCGAGGTGCGGCTGCCGCTCAAGCGCTTTTTCGAATCCTCCTTCCCGCGTCTCGTGGTCCTCGCGTTCCAGGAACTTCCGACCGCCACGGAGATTGAGAATGCGGGCATCGTGACGATGCCCGCGCACCTGGCCGCTCCCGTCGAACTGCCTGCCAGAGTCGCCGCCTGACCATGTCGACCCAACGCCAGCCTTACGGCCCCGGGGCCTACAAATTCACGGTGAAATCCGCGGGCGAGGCCGTCACGTTGATTCGGGAAAAGCTTGGTCCGAAGGCCCGCGTGCTGTCGGTCCGCTCGGTGATGCCGACTGGCCTGAAAAAGTTTTTTATTGGGCCGCGCCTAGAGGTCGTCGCGCAGATCGATGCCGAGTCCCCCGCGACCCCGGCGTTCTCCGCCGTTTCCGGTGAACTGGCCATGCCCGCACCCGCGCCGGAGCGGCCCGGTCTCGCGTCCCGCATGGCGCCGACAACGGTTCAGGGTCTCACCGGCCTGCTGCGCCGTTCGGGTCTGCCGGAAACCGCGTTGGCGCGACTGCAGAGCGACGCGGCGTGGGCGGAATTGAATTTGCTGCCGCTGCATCGCGCGCTCGCGGAGACCTCGCGCCTGCTGCGCGCAAGCGCGGGTCCGCGCCAGCCGCGTCCGCCCCTGTCCCGGGCCGCGTTCATCGGTGCACCGGGAGTAGGGCGTACCACCGCGCTCTGCAAATGGCTTGCCATTGAGGTATTTCGTCGCGCGCGGTTCGGCCATGTCGTGAGCGTGGAATTTGACCGGCCCAATGCGCTGGGGCCGCTGCCCGTGTTTAGCGAGGCGCTCGGCGTGCCGCTGGCGCATTTTCCCTGCGAAACGCGCCCGGCCGTGCCGAACGGTTTTGTCTATTTCGACCTGCCCGCGCTGTCGCCGCGTTCGCCCGCTGCCAACGCGCCGCTCGCGGAATTTCTCGACCGCGAGCAGATCCTCGAGCGCGTGCTCGTGCTCAATGCCGCGTACGACCGCGCCGCGATGCGCGATGCCTACATGGCGGGCCGCGATCTCGGCGCCACTCATCTCGTTTTCACCCACCTCGATGAGGTGCCGCAGTGGGGGAAGCTCTGGGACTACCTTTTCGACGAAAACCTCGAGCCCCTGTTTCTCTCGACCGGACCGTCGCTCACGGGCGATTGCGAGGAAGATCCCCCCGCGGCAATCGCCAAGCGCACGCTGCCCGAGAACGAAACCTGACCTTTTTCCATGAAATTCATCTTCCTCGCCGGCGGTCTCGCCGGGTTCCTTGCCGCCGGCATCCCCAGCTGGCTGGCGGACCACGCGGCCGATCGCGTGCTGCTGGACGCATCCGTGGGCTGTCTCGCGGGCGCGCTGCTCTTCCGCTGGTTCTGGACCGTCCTCGTGCGCGGGATCCGCGAAACCATTTTGCAACGTCATGCCGCCCCCGTTTCGGCGGTCAAACCCAAGTAACCGTCAGTCCATGCTGCTATGAATACCGCCACCACCACCGTCCCTGGCATGGAAGCTACGCCCGCTGCCGCCTGGCGCGCGTATCAGGGAGTCACCCCAAGCGCCGTCGATGAAAAGGATTTGATCGAACGCTACCTGCCGCTGGTCCGCAATGTCGTGGATCGGATCAAGCTCAACGTGCCCGCGCACGTGGACGCCGACGATCTCTACAGCGTCGGCATCACCGGCCTCATCGCCGCCGTGCGGAAGTTCGACCCGGAGCAGGGCGCGACTTTTCCTGCCTACGCCTCGATGCGCATCCGCGGCGCGATCCTCGACGAGCTCCGCCGGATGGACTGGTGCCCGCGCCGCGCCCGCGCGCGTTCGCGCAAGCTCAAGGCCGCCATCAACGACATCGAGCAAAAGCTCGGCCGGGCCGCGACGGATGACGAGGTGCGGAATTCCCTCGGCCTCAGCGCCAAGGATTACGCCAAGTGGGTGGAGGAGGCGAAACCCGTGACCTTCATCAACATTGACCAGGAGAGCGACGGTGAGGAGGGGCGCAACGCCTCCCTGCACGACCTGCTGGCGGACGAAACCGACGTGACGGGCCGGGAAACGCTCGAAAAGGACGAGTTGGTGCAACTTCTCACTCAAAGAATCGCCGAGTTGCCCGATATACCGAGGAAGATCCTCGCCATGTACTACTTTGAAAATCTGCGTCTGGCCGAAATTGCCAAGGTCTTCGGTCTGACCGAGTCCCGCATCTGCCAAATCCATGCCCAAACCATCCTAGGTCTCCGGGCCTACCTGCAACGCGTGCGCGAGCGGTAATCAGCAACCTGGGTCACCAGGTTTTTTCGCATGCTCATTCTCGTCGGAGCTTTCATCGTCATCGCGTCCACCCTGGGCGGCTTCGTCCTCGCGGGCGGCCATCCGCTGGTGCTGCTGCAGGTCTCGGAGTTCATCGTCATCGGCGGCGTGGCGATCGGCGTGCTCGTGATCGCGAGCCCCGGCCATGTGCTGAAGCACATCGCGCACAAGGTGCAGGGCGCCCTCTTCGGCAAGCAGGCCAGTCGCGAGGACTTCACCGACGTCCTCAAGCTGCTCTACGAAATTTTCATGACGGGCCGACGAAATGGCCTGATCGCCCTCGAGGAACACGTGATGGAGCCCGAAAAGAGCTCCATCTTTCAGCGTTATCCGTCGGTGCTGAAACACCACGAACGGATTGAGTTTCTCTGCAACGGACTCAAGCCCGTCATCGACGGCAAGATCAAGCCCGACCAGCTCGAGCAGCTCATGACGGCCGAGCTCGAGGCCAAGGCCACGGAATCCGAGCATCCCGTGCACATTCTTCAACTCGTCGGCGACTCGCTCCCCGGCATCGGTATCGTCGCGGCCGTGCTCGGCATCATCAACACCATGGCCTCCATTTCCGAAGGCCCTGCTAAGGTCGGCGAACACGTTGCCGCCGCGCTCACTGGCACGCTGCTGGGCATTTTCTTCGCCTATGGCTTTGTCAGCCCGCTCGCCATCCGCGTGAAGTTCAACAACCAGTCCGAGGAACAGTTTCTCAACTGCATCATGCAGGCCGTGGCGGGTTTCGCGAAGGGCCTCGCCCCGCTCACCGCCGTGGAAATCGCGCGCCGCTCGCTCGACAGTTCGGTCCAGCCCGATGGCGCCAAGCTCGAGGCCGCCGTCAAGGCCCTCGGCACAAAGTAAGGGGCGCTCCCCATGGCCAAAAAGAAAGCCGAGCCGCATCACGGCGGTGCCTGGAAGGTCGCCTACGCGGACTTCGTCACCGCGATGATGGCCCTCTTCATGGTGTTGTGGATCTCCGCGCAGGATCAGCGCATCCTCATTGCCACCTCCCAGTATTTTCAAAATCCCTTCCACTCTCCGATGAACGCCAGCTCCGGTGTCATGCCGTTCAACAGCAACAAAACCTCGCACAGCGAGGGCCGCGATCAGGGCACTGAGAAGGGCCAGGCACCCAAGAAGGCCGTCGAGATGACCTTTCTCAATTCCGTGGCGTCGGAATTGTCGCGCGTGATGCACCTCGACGATAACCTCGAGGAAAAGCCGATCGATATCCAGGTGACGTCCGACGGCCTGCGCGTGACACTGTTCGACCGCGCCAAGCGGCCGCTGTTCAAAAACGAATCGACCGAGTTCACGGAGTGGGGGCAGTTCGTCATGCAGAACCTCGCCTGGATGATCGACCGCCACCATTTCAGTGTGACGATTGACGGTCACACCCGTGCGCCGTCGGCCAACGGCGTCTCGGATGATCGCGGGTGGGATCTGTCGTCCTCCCGCGCCAACGCTTCCCGCCGCATGCTGGTTTATTATGCCGTTTCCCCGGACCTGATTGAGCGAGTCACGGGCTACGCCAGCACCCGGCCGCTGCCGAACGAATCACCCACGGCCGAGTCGAACCAGCGCGTGACGCTCAGCCTGTCGCTCGAAAAGAAAGCCCGCGTCACCGAGACACCGGCGACGGCAGACCAGCCGAACGCCGCCCCCGCGAATTCCTCTGCAACGTCCACTCCCGCGGCGCCCGCGGAATCCCCGGCGCCAGCGAAGCATTCATCATGAAACCTTTCCTCCAGGGTAAGAAATCCTCTGCCATGCCCGCTTTGCGGCTGCCGTCTGCGCACGCGGTGGCTCACATCCGCAAATCCGCGGCCGACGGTCAGGAACACGCCGACACTCACGGGCAGCCAGTCGTCGAGATCGTGAAGGAAGGCGACAAGGTCGCGCGCCTGATTGTGACCTGCAGCTGCGGACAGAAAATCGAGGTGGATTGCATCTACCCCGCCGGGACCTGAGACGGGGAGGGCGGGCGTGGATGCGTGAGGTGGGAGGAAGAGGAGGGGAGGTGAGGTTTCGTAGGATCTCATCAGCCCGCGGATGTCGGGGGAAACCCCGGACCCACGTGGGTCGGGCTTGACGCCCGACATTTTGATTTGATCGCTGCTCTGATCCGGTGGGCAAAAGCTGCCGGGTCAATCCCTCTTCCCTTTGATCGCGCTAAAAGGGGGATGCATAGAGCGAATAAAAAAGTTTAAGAATCTCCATAATAGATGTTTAAGGAAGCAGCGTCTCGTTCGGCATGAGGTTCGCTATAGGTCGGGTCCATGAACATCGGACTCTACCAAAGTGCTTCTTCGCTTTCGGCGCTTGAGCGTTGGCAGGATTCTGTGTCCCAGAATATCGCCTCGAGCCAGGAGTCGGGTTACCGGAAGCGCACGATCAACTTCTCGACCCAGGCGGCCGGTGAAATTCAGAGCGACCCGCGCGGCCGTATTGGACACGGGGCGATGGACCTCCTTTTCCCAAAGGTGAACACGGGCATTAACTTCGCGTCCGGCGAAACCCAGCCCACCCACCGTGAGCTCGACGTCGCGATCCAGGGCACGGGCTTCTTCGAATTGCAGAATCCCGACGGCTCGAAGGTCTACTCGCGCAGCGGTGAATTCCAGATTCGCGCGGATCGGACGGTGGTGAACTCGTCAGGCCAGCAGGTCATGACCGAGGCCGGTACCCCCGTCATCCTCGCATCGGGCGAGGGCGACGTAACGATCAACCAAGACGGCAGTGTTTTCCAGGGGACGACGGCGCTCGGTAAACTCTCGATCAAGAAATTTTCCGATAACAGCCTGCTGGCGCCAGTGACCGGCGGCGCGTTTGTGCCGACCAACGGCATGGCCGCCGAGACGGTGGAAAAGCCCCAGTTACTGCAGGGTTATCTCGAGGGCAGCAATGTGACGCCCCTGCGCGAAATGGTGGACCTCGTCCTCATCTCGCGGGCTTACGAGGCCAGCCAGAAGGTGATCACCAGCATCGACGAACAAATGGGCAAGACGCTCGATACGCTCGGTTGAATTTTTTTTGCGCCATGACTTTCCCAGACAGACAACCGCCATCACGACTACCAGGCCGCGCGCGTTATGGGAGCGCGCCGGCCCCCGTCGTGACGGTTGCCGACTTTAACCCCGCCACCACATGAACCTATCGATGTATTCCGCAGCCACCGGCATGGAGGCGCAGCAGCTCAACCTCAACACGATCGCGAACAACCTCGCGAACGTGAACACCGCCGGCTTCAAGCGCAGCAAGATCGAGTTTCAGGATCTACTTTACCAGAAGCCGACCCGCGCCGCCGGCGCCGACTCCGGTGGCGGCAACCTCGTGCCCACCGGCACGGAGGTCGGCAACGGCACCCGCGTCGCGGCCACGTCCAAGGTTTTCACGCAGGGCCAGCTCACGGCGACGGGTGAAAAACTCGACGTCGCCATCCAGGGCGATGGTTTCTTCGAGGTGCAGAAACCGGACGGCACCATCGGGTACACCCGCGATGGCTCGTTCAAGCTCAACGCCCAGGGCCAGGTCGTGACGATCGATGGCATGCCGGTGCTCAGTGGCTTTCAGCCGATTCCCTCCAACGCCGGCGCCGTGACGATCGCCGAAAACGGCCAGGTGACGGTGCAGACGCCGAGTGGCAACACGAGTTTCCGGCTCACGCTCACGCGTTTCGCCAATCCCTCCGGTCTGCGCAGCCTCGGCGGTAACATGTACGATGAAACCCCCGCCAGCGGCGCGCCGGAAATCGGTCAGGCCGGTGAGCAGGGCTTCGGCACCACCGTCCAAGGCTACAAAGAGTCGTCCAACGTGAACATCGTGGAGGAAATGGTGAACCTCATCACCGCGCAGCGCGCCTATGAGATCAATTCCAAGTCCATCCAAACCTCGGACGAAATGCTGCAGAACGTTGCCCAGATGAAACGCTGATCATGCACCTTTCCCTTTTTCTTCGTTTTCTGGGTGTGGCGCTGCTCGGAGCGGGTGGGGTGGTCTGCACCGCCGCAGAGTCGCCCGCCTCCGCGGAGATTGCTCCGGTCGCCTCCGCGCTGACGCGCGAACAGCTCGCCGCTCTTGTGGCCCGCGATCTCTCCGCGCATTTCCGCCTCGAGGGCGAGTTGCAGGTCGAACTCCTCCGTCCCTGGGCACCTTCCGCAGCCACCGCGAACAAATGGGCCGTCACCGTTTCTGAATATCCGCTGCAGGCCTCTTCCTCGATGCTCGTGCGCTGCCGCCTGGTTGCGGATGGCGTGCCGGGGGACGAACTGACGCTGGTGCTGCGCGGCACGCACTGGTGCGAAGTGTGGGCGGCCCGGCAGATGCTGGACATGGGCGCGACCTTCGATCCGACCCTGCTCGAGACGCGCCGCGTGGATCTCTTCCGTGAGCGCGATGTCGTCCTCGCCGACGCGGGTGACCGTTCTTACATTTTCACGCGCGGCGTGTCACCAGGTCGTTTGCTCACTTGGCACGACCTCAGTCGCCGGCCGCTGGTCAAAAAGGGCCAGCTCGTGGAGGTCACCGCAGTCGATGGCCTCCTTTCCATCAGCATGAAGGCCCTGGCCCTTGAAAATGGCGCGCAGGGCGAAACGGTCACTGTCCGCAACCCCGAGTCCCGCAAGGATTTTTCAGCCCTGGTCATCGATGAAAACCATGTCCAAGTCCATTTTTAGTCTGTTGCTCGCGGTCGCCCTGACTGCCTCTGCTCACGCGAACTCGCTTTGGCCCGCCACCGGCAAGGGCTCGACCGGCATGTACGGCGACCACAAGGCCGCCAACACCGGCGACATTCTCACGATCGTCGTGGCCGAATCGGCCGTGGCGCAGAATTCGCAGACCAAGAAATCCGAGCGCGATTCCAGCATCAATGATGCGGTTTCCAACTTCATCTATCCCAGCATCGGCGCCCGTGGCGGCGTGATGCCCAGCCTCGGCATTACCGGCAAGGCGAGTTACACAGGTGGTGGTGAGATCAGCAACTCCCAGAGCCTGACCGCCCGCGCCGCGGTCCTCGTCACCGACGTCCTGCCCAACGGCAACCTCGTGATCGAGGGAGCCCGCATCGTGACTTTCTCCGGTGAAACGCAGTACGTCGTCCTCCACGGCATCGTTCGCCCCGACGACATCGTCAGCGACAACACGCTCCTTTCCACGAACATCGCCGACGCTCGCGTCGAGTTCTACAGCGAGGGTGCGCTCACCGACGCCCAGAAGCGCGGCTGGTTCGCCAAGCTCTACGAGAAGCTCCGCCCGATCTGAAAAACGACATGACCTGCGCATTTAAAACCCTCTCCCTGTTGGTCCTTTGCGCCGCGCCGGCCTTGTTCGCGTCGCGCATCAAGGACCTCACGCTCGTTGAAGGCGGCCGGGACAATCAACTGATCGGCTATGGCATCGTCGTGGGCCTGGCGGGTGACGGTGACAGCAATGCCGCCACCACGCTGCGCAGCGTCGCCAACGTGCTCCAGCGTTACGGGCTCACGATCAATCCCACCGACATCAAGGCAAAGAACGTCGCGGCCGTGATGATCACCGCCGACATCGGCGCCTTTTTGAAAACCGGCACGCGCATTGACGTGAACGTCGCCTCGATGGGTGACGCCAAGACCCTTCAGGGCGGCGTGCTGCTCCAGTCGCCGCTGATGGGCGCCGACGGCCGCGTGTATGCGGTCGCGCAGGGCCCGATCGCCATCGGCGGTTTCTTGGGCGGCACGGGTGGCCCGGGCGGCGCCACCGTGCAAAAAAATCACCCAACGGTCGGCTCGATCAGCAACGGCGCGATCGTGGAACGCGAAATCCCTTCGTCGTTCGTCCATGACAATTCCCTGCGACTGCTGCTGCAAAACCCCGACTTCATCACGGCCTCGCGCATGACGGACGCCATCAACGCCGAATGGCCCGCCGCGGCCACCGCGATCGATCCCGCCACCATCCGCGTGACGCTCCCGGCGGATTACCGGAACCGCGACATCGCGTTCGTCGCCAAGCTAGGCGAGATCGAATCCGCCCCCGACACGGTCGCCCGCATCGTGATCAACGAGCGCACCGGCACCATCGTCGCCACCGCGACCGTCCGTCTTTCCCACGTCGCCATCGCCCACGGTTCGTTGACGATCACCGTCAGCTCAACGCTCGGCGTCAGTCAGCCGGCCCCCTTTAGCCGGGGCGGATCGACCGTCGTGGTGCCCAGCACAAAGACCGACGTCGCCGAGACCAAGGGCGTCTTGATCGTCGTAAACGATCCGCCGACGATCGAACGCCTCGCGGCCGCGCTCAACGCCCTCGGGGTGTCCACCCGCGACATGATGGCTATCTTCCAGACGCTCAAGCGCGCCGGTGCCCTCCAAGCCGAGCTCATCATTAACTGAGCCATGAACATCTCCTCGATCGCCTCCACGCTGAGTGGCCCGAGCCGCGCCGCCGCGACCGTCGCCCCGGCCAACGACTCCGTCGCGAAGGCGGCCGAGGAAGCGGCGCAACGCAAGAAGGTCGCCGGGCAGTTTGAGGCCATCCTCGTCAGACAGATGCTCAACAAAAGCGTCGGCTCCATGATGGGCGGCGACAACGTCGCCGGCAGCGTTTACGGCGACATGATGACGCAGGTCCTCGCCGACAATCTCACCGCCGGCCCCGGCCTCGGCCTTGGGCGCATGCTCGAGAAACAACTCGCGCCGCCCAGCCCCCACGCCGCTGCGGCTGCCAGCCATTTTTCCAAATCACCATGACCATCTCCTGGGAATACATCGCCGACTGTCTCCGGCACGAACTCGCCGATTACGGCGGCCTTCTTCACGTTTTTGAACTGCAACAGCGCAGCCTCTTTGACCGCGACGCCCAAGCCGTGCTTGGCTTGAGCGCCGCCATCGAGAAGCAGGCCCGTCAGGTCACGCTCTGCCGTGAACGCCGCGAGCAAGCGGTCTCCGATTTCGCCGCCCAGAACGGCCAGCCCCGCAACAGCACGCTCCGCGGGATGCTCCCGTTGGTGGCGCCGGTTGCCCGCCCGCTGCTGCAGGCGCTGATCGATGAGGTGAACGCGCTGCTTCACCGCGTCCGCCGCGTCAGCCAGCACAATCACACGCTGCTCACCAAGGCCGTCGAAATCCATCAGGAGGTGCTCCAGCAGCTCCGCCCCACGTCTTTCGTGAAAACGTACTCGCCCGCGGGCGCCGTCTCTCTTTCGGGTTCTCAAGCCTCGACGCTTTCCGTCGCCGGCTGACGCCCGTTACTCCCGGGTAATTTCTCCACCCTCCATGTCCGGCCTATTCTCCAGTCTCAACGCCTCGGTTCAAGCGCTCACGGCCCAAAGCCGTGCGCTCGAGATTTCCGGCAAGAATCTCGCGAACGTAAATAACCCGAGCTACGCGCGCCAGCGCATCCAGTTCGGCGACCTCGGCACCGTCGTGACGGCGCAGGGCGCCGAGAGCATGGGCATCCAGGCGTTGTCGGTGCAGCAGATCCGCAACGCGCTGCTCGACAAGCAGGTGATGAACGAGTCCGGATTGTCCTCCTATTACCAGACCCTGCAGAGCGCCTACCAGCGCGCCCAGGCGGGCTTGGGCCAAACGGTTAACAGCACGAGTTCGGCCGCCACCGCGAGCACCGCCGACAGCGGCATCGGTGCGGCGCTTGATGACGTGTTCAACGCTTTTCAAAGTTTCGCCGCGAGCCCGACAGACTCCGGCCTCCGTCAGGCGCTCCTGCAGAAGACCGCGGTGTTGACCGACCGCCTCAATCTCACGGATTCGCGTCTCGCCCAGGTGCAGACTGACCTGAACACGCAGGTTGCCAGCGATGTCACCTCGGTGAACGGAATGCTCAAACAGGTCGCCGATCTCAACGCCCAGATCGGCCGTTTCGAGATCAACAATCCCGGCTCCGCGGTCGACCTGCGCGATCAGCGCCAGGCGATCCTCGAACAACTCGCGACCAAGCTCCCCATCTCCTCAATCGAAGGGCCTGGGGGGCAGGTGCAGGTCAGCGCCAAAGATGCTGGCGGCAGTCCGGTCATCCTGGTGAATCTCGCCAGCGTGACCGGTCCGGTCACCTTTGACGGCACGCAACTTTCCGCCGGCACGCCCGCCACCGTGCTCGCGCCGACTTCCGGCTCGATCCAGGGCGCCATTGCGGCCCGCGACGGCGCGATCAAGACTCTGCGCGACAACCTCGACGGCCTTGCCCAGCAGCTGGTGACCTCCGTCAACGCCGCTTACAATCCGACGGGCACCACCGGCGATTACTTCAAGGCTTCCGGGACAACCGCCGCCACCATCAGCATCGATCCCAGCGTCACGGCGTTGAATCTGAAGGCGAGCGATGGCGGCGCCGCGGGTGACAGCACGATCGCGCAGGCGCTCGCGGCGCTTGCGACCAAGCCGTTCTCCGTCTCGGGCGGCGACCAGATTGATGGCTCGTTCTCCACGTTTTACGCCAACAGCGTCGGCAGCCTCGGCCAGTCTCTTTCCAGCGCGAACTCCCAGGTCAACAACCAGTCCAGCATCGAGCAGTTGGTCCGCACGCAGCGCGATAGCGTCAGCGGCGTTTCGCTCGACGAGGAACTGGCCGACCTGCAGAAGTTCCAGCGGGCCTTTCAGGCGTCGTCGCGGGTGTTCACCGTGATCGACAATCTCCTCGACAACGTCGTCAACCAGCTCGGCCGTTAAACCCTTCCCCCCATGCGCGTCGCCAGCAATACTCTCTCCGACAACATCGTTCGCCAGATCCAGCAGTTGAGCGTCCAGCAGGCCCGCCTGCAGACGCAGGTCTCGACCGGCCAGAAGGTCACGGCGCCAGAGGACGATCCCGCCGCCGTGGCCCGCGTGCTCAAACTCACCA
>JBDTJA010000253.1:0-5547 GCA_039936075.1 Opitutaceae bacterium
AGTGCGAATGCTTTCATCTCATTTTGCAACGGCTTGTGCCGGTCTCCATGTTCCATCAAACCATCGCACCTGGTTCGGTTGGTTGTCATGCACCTGAGGCGTTGAGAATCTCACGACCGCATCGGTAAACGTATTGCAGTCTTGGTAGATTGGAATCCAGGCACCCACATCGAAACCTTTCTGGGACAAGTAAGAATCCATGGCTTGAATATCCACGTTGTGAAGTTGGATCGCCATAACACCCGGCGCATCATTTCGAGAAGAATGATCCCTGATATACCCGTCGCTAAGAACGGGGAGGTCAGGCAAATAACTGCCGGTGTGTCCTGGAATTCCGTCTGCATTCCCCAATCCCGCCGAGAAAAGCTGCTTACCGTCTTTAAACGTTCCGAGCCATTCATGATACTTCCCCACACTTGCTCCAAGCGAGCCACCTAAGACATTTGCCTGTTCCTGAAATAGGAATGCCGGCAATTTATGCTCTGCCAAGCCCGCTGCGTTGTTTGGGGCTTCTATCGCCATATCCAGACCGCCACCATCGCCAAAAGTGCTAATAGAGGAACGCACCTTACCGCCACGCGCGAAAACCAGGAAAGCTTTTGTGCGGCACAGCGCGGATCAACGGTGAATAGCAACTCCCTTTGATCTCTTTTCGTACAAATAATCGCCAAGCGACACGCAATAGTCAAAAAACCAATAGCACCAACACTGAAAGCAACGATCGTTCTTTGGGAATGCAAATCGCTATGTAGGAGATCTGCTCCTGTGGTTACAACAAACGCAACAAATAGCCACAAGCCCCACGCGAATGCGAAGAGAGGACGTCCGCCAAGCGCAGCGGTCACGAAGACAATCGGATCAACAGGACTCTCAATATTCATTAGGCTAGATAAAAATATAACTACTGATTATAACGGCCGATAACCACCTGACGGGTTTGGTCAACAGAAGCGTGGATACTCGCCGCGATTGCAATCGCTTGTGCTTCGGAAAGCCCCGACGCTTCGATATAGTCCATCGTAGCTTTAGTCACACCTATCACTACACCAACCTGGCCGAAACGAGTATCAGCGGCAAAATCTCCAGTTGCCCCTGCGAGGCCTAGTCCAGCTTCAGTCGGATTCTTCGCAACCGCGAGTGTGTACGCAACGCCGAAGCCAGTACCGGCCGCTAAGTTGAGATAATTGGCGCTGGTTTGATAGGCAGCGGCCACATCGGCGGCCGCGTTGATTGCCTCAAAGCTTTCTGCTGTCGCATAAAAGCTCCGTGCGGTTGCTGCAGTTCTCATAAGGCCATAGGATGCATAATACCCTGTAAAATACCCTCCGCCAACCGTAATCCCTGTGTCTCTAACTAGCTCCAGACCAGCGATTGTCGCATCTAGTTTCGCTACACTACGCTGAGCGGCTAGACTTCCGAAGAACGATTCAATGCGTGTTTGCTCGATCCGATCCAGTTTAGCCAAGTCCGCCGCAAGGCCTCCACTGTTTGGGGCTACAGCGCAGCCCAGCACGATCGTAACCACCGTGACCGAGTTTTCCTGATGCGTTCCAAGGGTTAGCGAGACGGTTTTCCGGGCGTGAGGTGCGGGCGCGGAGCGAACCCCCCCCCCGACGCGAGTTTTCGGCCTGCGCGGCGATGGATCGGGCGCGACTGCGGCGGCGGAAGCCGACGGCCAAGGCGGGCCGGGCCGGTCGTGGGGTGCTGGGACGCTGCCGTCATCGGGCGCCGAGCATGGCGGCTAAAAGAAGAGCGGCCAGCGTTTCTTTCGCGTTTAACGGGCTCCGGCGCCCTTGCGCGGCCGTGGGCCGGCCCGGAAGCGGCCCGTCCGCTACAGGCCCAGCGTTCGCAGCAGTTCCTCGACCGTCAGCTTGTGGTGCTCCGCGACACTTTTGAGGATACTGGAGAGCGTCCCGATCTTGATTGGATTGTGATTGGGCACGGCCTCGTGGTGCTCGCCGTCCTGCTGGGTCGTCACGCGGATGTGCGAGCCGCGCTGCCGGTCCACCGCGTAGCCGAGCACCCGCAGCGCCTTGACCAGGGCCGCACCGGAGACATCCCGCGGCACCTTCATCGCGCGAGAACCTCGTCCCGCACGAAGTGGAGACGGATGACCTTCGGGGCCTCCATCGTCTCGTCAAAGTAGCAATCGACGGCCTCCTTCACGTTGGCGCGCAGCTCCTCCAGCGTGTCGCCCTCGGTGTGGACGCCCGCACCCAGCGCCGAGGCAGTGTAGCCGCCATCGATCTCGTCCTCGCGCACCTCAAAGATAATTTCCTTCATGGGGCCAAACTACCTTCCGCCTCACCGTCGGCAAGCTCGGCCTCTTCGTCGGCCAACTCCGCCGCGAGCTCCGGGTCGATGGTCAACCGAGCCGGGTGGGTGCGCGTGTGGACCTCCTTCAACTGGCGGATCGAGACCTGCGTGTAAATCTGGGTCGTCTCGAGCTTCGCGTGCCCGAGCATCTGCTGGATAAAACGGATGTCCGCGCCGCCCTCGAGCATGAGGGTCGCGCAGGTGTGCCGGAAGAGATGGCAACTGCCGGTCTTGCCGATCTCGGCTCGGTCGACGTAGTCGCGGACGATCTGCGTAAGCCGGTTCGCCTCGAAGGACAGCCCGGCGTTCGTGAGGAACACCGTGCCGTCATCGGGCAAGAGCGACAGGGTCGGCCGCGCGTCGTCGAGGTATTTTCGGACCCAGCTAAACGCGCGCTCGCCCATCGGGATCATCCGGTCTTTCTTCCCCTTGCCCTGGCGCACGAAGATCGTGCCGCGCTCCTGGTCGAGGTCGTAGAGCTTGAGCCCAAGCAGTTCCATGCGCCGCATGCCGGTCGAGTAAAACGTTTCCAACATCGCGCGGTCCCGTTGCCCGAGCGGCTCCGCGACGTCGGGCAAGCCGAGTGGAGCCCTCGGGGTCAGCGTATGTGGTCTGTGGACGGGTCGAATAGGCAACGGAGCAATCGCTTAGCCGGGCTCATGCAATTGAAGCGGTAGTCGCCAAGAGGGGCACCGTTTGGCGTTGTTGATGGTGTGAACAATACAACGACGTTAACGTCTCCCGAGGAGGCGAACCAAACGGTGCGGCTAAATTTGGGCACCACAGACGGGGTAAAGTCGATGCGGATCGGCTTTACTGACCAGCGCCTGACGGCGCACGGCGGGTTGGCGGTATGGACGCGGTTTATCACGGAGCAAGGCCTGCGGGCCGAGTTGCGACGCGTGCTGCCGCATGCGCCGACCAGTCCCAACGCCTATGATCCCACCGATACGGCCCTGGGCTTCATCGGAGGGATTCTCTGCGGAGCCGATAAGCTGGCCCGGGTGGCGCACCTGGCGCACGACCCGGCGGTGGCCGAGGTGCTCGGCATCGAGGCGATTCCCAGCCAGTCCACCCTCTCCCGGTTCTTCGCCCGCTGCGGCCGCGCCGCCGGCGAGGCCTTGAGCGAACTCCATGCCTGGGCGGTGCGCGAGCTGCCCGCCCGCCCCGACGGCTACACGCTGGATCTGGACTCGTTTTCCCTGATCCACGAGGACGGCCAGCAGGAGGGCGTACGTGTCGGCTATACCCGCAAGGGGCTCAAGCCGTGCCACCGGCCCATCGTGGCGGCCTTGGCCGAGGTGCCGCTGGTCGCGCACTTCTGGCTGCGCCCGGGCAACACGGCCTGCGTCAGCGGCGCGAGCACGTTCCTCGGCGATACCCTCGCCCGTTTGCCGGCCGCGGTGCGGGTCGCGCTGGTGCGCGCCGACAGCGGCTTCTGCACCCGCGGGATGATCACTGAACTGGAAGCCCGGGGGTTGCACTACATCATGACCGCCGCTTTGCGCGCCCCGGTACGCACGCTCTGCCGACACGATGACGCGGCGTGGACGCCGACCGCGGTGCCGGGCATCGAGGTGCAGGAAGTCGCGCACGAGGAGGGTCGCCTCATCGTCCTGCGCCAGCGGGTCACCGACCGGCCGAACGCGGGTGGCAAAAAGCTCCTCGAGGTGCCCGGCTACAAGTTCCAGGCCCTGCGCACCAACCTGCCCGCCACGGTCGGTCCGCTCGAAGTCTGGCGTCGCTACAATGGCCGGGCGGACATCGAGAACCGGATCAAGGAGCTCGGGCTCCAGTTCGGGCTGAAGGGACTGTGCTGCCGTTCGTTCTGGGCGACGGAGGCGGCCTGCCACCTCGCCATCTGCGCCTACAACCTCTGCGTCGGGCTGCAGCGCCGGCTCGGCCAACCCGTCCGCGCCGAACTGGCCACCCTGCGCTGGCGGCTCTTCGCCTGCGCTGCCGTCTTCAGTTACACCGGCGGCAAGCCCACCCTAAAATTAGCCGTCCCCACCAAGAAAGGTCGACGCTGGTGGCACACGCTCTTGCAACACTTTGCCGAACAGGAACCCAACTGCGATGCAGTTGCCGCCCTCTCGGCCAGAGCCGGCCTTTATCAACTTATCTTGCCTTCAACTGCATGAGTCCGGCTGAGATACCGCAAGCCTCCCTTTCGAGCTCCTTGACCAAAGTAGCCAGTTTTTGCTGTGCGACGCGTTTGTCCGTGACGTGTAGAGGAAACGTTTTCGCCGTTGGCCAGTCGTGCAAACGCACACGGCACGACCAAACACGTGCTTTGGAACCACCTCGCGACGGCTGGAAAACGTAGTACGTCACCGTACTTTCCCCGTTTGCTTGTAATGCTCGAAGTCAGCTTGATTCTGCGTGTCCTGCTCCGGTGAGGTGTACGCCTGAACTTTTGCGGACCACTCGGGCACCAAGCCGCTTCTGACCGCTTGTGTCGCCATATACCTTTCGAAATCGGTCATCAGGACGCGAACAGCGCGGCCGATTCTGATAGTGGATGGAAATCGTCCCCTCTGAATTTCGCGTTCGAGGGTGCGGCGGTGTACGCCCAACTGTTGGGCAGCTTCTTGAAGTGAGATCGCCAGTGCAGGCGACGCGGGAGTGTTCGTTTTCATGGGAATGGAACTGACAAGTTCACGGACTGAAGCGGTTGGCGCGAAATACGCCGGTGCCGCGGTTGCCGTTTTTTCCCATTCCCGGAGCGGCCACTCGCGGGAGGTTACAACTGCTTTTGAGCAGAGGAGCTATACGCGCTACGTTGAAGCCAGTAGGTGACTCAACGTGACCGCCGTCAAGAATCCTCGCGGAGAATGTACTCGCGGAGCGAGACGACCCCACGCGACTCGGCGTGACGTGTAGCCCGTCGAGGACGGGAGCGGAGACAAAATCCGCATTATTACCAAGGCGGTCGGCGCGGCAGGCGGTCGGCGGCCGCTCCGCGGCCATCCGTCCGCCTGCGCGACCGTCCTTGTCCCAGAGTCCAAAGCGGGCCACCGGCGACCGGCTGCCGCCTCGCCCCCGCCATCCCTTGGGGATGGGTGTCGGGGTCGTCGCCTGCCCACCAGACTTGCCATCAGCCGAACTCGCAGCGAGAAATGCCGTATTCAGCAAATGCGAGCTCACACAACAGAGAAGCTGTTTCAGGAGTGGCCTGGCCTCCGCCATGTTCTGCAGGAGTGCGCCAACTGCCACGCGGTTGGATTGAAA